>DATLAD010000037.1:0-11580 GCA_035527575.1 Dehalococcoidales bacterium | reverse complement strand
GGGATAAAGGTCCTGGATTTTGGCTGGGCTTTAGTAGGCAGCCTGACGACCAAGCAACTCGGCGACCACGGAGCACAGGTGGTGCGGCTCGAGTCCTTGGCGCGTATTGACCTCCCTAGGACAAACCGGATGACCTCTAATTCCGCCAATAACAACCCGGATGACAAACCGTGGTTTACACACCTCAACACCTCGAAATACAGCATGTGCCTGAATCTCAAGTGCCGGGAGGCCCACATCATCGTGGAACGCCTGATTCGCTGGGCCGACGTGTTTAATTCCAACTTCACCCCGGGCACGCTGGGAAAGCTGGGGCTTGACTATGACTATGTAAAAACCATCAACCCCGGTATCATCATGGTCGCCGGCAGCGCTTACGGACAGACAGGCTCCCTGGCACGAGAATGGGGTGTTGACGGAACCGGCGGTGCGTTGTCCGGTTATCTGGACCTCACCGGGTGGCCGGATCGCAGCCCGGTCGGCCCGAATGTGCCCTACGGTGATGTTGTGCTGCCATTCTTCATTGCCACGGCCATTGTCGCCGCCCTGGACTACAGGCGAAGAACCGGGAAAGGCCAGTATATTGACGCCAGTATGCTGGAGGCCTGTGTCCACCAGGTTACGCCTTCCCTGCTCGACTGGGAAGCCAATGGACACCTGCAAACCCGCAATGGTAACCGTATCGCAAATGCCGCACCGCATGGCGTTTTCCCCTGCCGGGGTGACGACCGATGGTGCGCCATCGCAGTTTTTAAGGAAGAAGAGTGGTTGGCGTTCTGCCAGGTGACAGGAAACCCGGCTTGGACGCAAGACCCCAAGTTCAGCAACCTGAGCGCCAGGAAAGCTAACGAGGACGCACTGGAGGGACTTATCGCCGCATGGACCCGCCAGCATGAGGCTGAGGAAGTAATGGAAAAGCTGCAGGCAGCAGGCGTTCCGGCAGGCGTAGTAAATACAATGCAGGATATCTTTGAAAACGACCCCCAACTCCGGGAGCGGGAATTTCTGGTAACGCTGGAGCATCCGGTAATAGGGGCCTGCAGCCACCCGAACCCGCCCTACAAACTATCAAAAACTAAGGCCCAAATAAGGACTTCTCCGTGTATGGGGGAACACACCGAATACGTCTGCACCCAGCTCCTGAGGATTCCCGACGAGGAGTTCTTCAGGCTGTGGCAGCTGGGAATTTTTGAATAAGGCAGGCTTATGGATAAAGAGCCAATATCAAGTAATCCGGATAGCGAAACAGGGACCTTTCAGCCGCAAGCCGCCGTCGGTGGCGACAGGGCAAAGAGCGTGAAGCAACTGAGGAGCGCGGCCGAGGCAGTTGCTTACCAGAAAGAATGGTTCAAGCAGACGCGAGAGAGGATCGGGAAAGGTGAGCCCTTCGCCATCGCGCAGGCCGATACGCCCCACGAAATCTTCCTGACTATGGACATTCCGGTAATCCCTGTCCAGTGGTGGTCGGCGGTCATCGCCGCTAAAAGGCTATCTCCGTATTATTTTGACAAGATGAACGAGCGTGGCTACCAGAGAAACTTGTGCCGTTACTGCTCTCTGCCCCTGGCCTGCACCATGGACCACAACCCGGAGAAAGCTCCCTGGGGCGGGCTGCCCAAGCCCACCGTATTGCTGGCAGAATTGACATGCGACTCGCACGCCAAGATATTCGAGCTCTGGGCGCGAGAATACGGCTGCCATTTCTTTGCACTGGAGCATACGGCGCGTACATCACCGTACTCTCGCTGGTGGGAACGAATTCAGCACCAGTGGGATGAAGTCATTGAGCCCCACCGGCTGGACTTGCGGACAGAAGAACTGAAAGCGCTGATAAGGTTTCTTGAAGTGACCACCGGCAGAACGTTCAGCCACACTAGGTTGCTCCAAATCATGGAACTGGTGAACAAGCAGGAGGAATACTTTAAAAAAACACGTGACCTGATAGCTCGAACCGTGCCCTGCCCGGTCAGCCTTCCCGACCAGATTGCCGCCACCATGAATCCCCAGTGGCACCGGGGTACACAGTGGGGGCTTGACCAGGCGAAGATTTTCTACGAAGAGGTGAAGGCAAGGGTGGATAGCGGCCAGGCTGTCCGTAAGGATGAAAGGCTCCGGCTGATGTGGATCGGGGCGGGTCTCTGGCACAACACGGCCTTCTACCAGCACTTTGAGGAAACTTATGGCGCTGTCTTTACCTGCTCCATGTACCTCTCCATCGCCGCTGACGGTTACGCCCGGGACTGCCTGGGTGACCCGCTGCGGGCACTGGCCAGCCGTCACCTGGTGATGGGCGAACTGCTGCGCCAGCCCGAATGGCTCTTAAAAGAGGCAAAGCTGCACAAGGTCAACGGCGCGGTGATGGTAATCTCTCAAAGCTGCGTCCGGGATATAGGCAGAAAGTTCACAGGCATAGTCTTTGAGAATGCCGGCATACCGGTTCTGCCCATTTATGCCGATGTGGTGGATGCGAGGGAATGGGATGACGAGAAAATAAAGTCCCAGGTTTCCAGATTTATCGAAGAAAGGATTTTATCCTGACCATTTAATCAGAGGGGAGGAAAAGTTGGCTGGCGATAAAGTTGCGTTAATGGCCGTGGGAGACCTGATACTGGATATGCCTCAGGCTGAAACATATTTTGACCTGGCGCTTCCTGCGATGAAGAAGGCTGACGTCCTTGTCGGGCAGGGAGAGGTCATGTTTACTGACCGCGGTGTTTGTTCAACTACCGACGTATTCGCCCCACCCTGTGATCCGGCGAACATGAGCGCCCTGCCTTACGCCGGCTTCAATGTAATAACGCTGGCCGGCAACCATGCCTGGGACTCGGGTGACGCCGGGATAGAAGATACGATTGCAGGCCTGAAAAGTTATGGCATCGTGCACACCGGAGCCGGAACGAATATTGAGGCGGCCAAGCGAGCGGCCCTACTTGAGCGAAAGGGCACCGTATTCGGTTTTCTTTCTTACAACTGCGTCGGTCCCAGGGAGTCCTGGGCCACGGACAAGAAATCCGGGTGCGCCTACGTGCAAATCCTTACCCACTATGAACTGGACCACGCTACCCCCGGTGGCCCCCCATCGGTTTACAGCTTCGCCGAGCCCAGGAGCCTCAAGTCAATGGTTGATGATATTGGCAAGCTCAGGCCAGTCTGTGACGTCCTGGTGGTTGCTTTGCATAAGGGAATCGGTCACGTTCCCATCAAGCTGGCAATGTACGAAAAAGAAGTGACCCATGCCGCCATTGATGCCGGCGCTGACCTTATCTTGGGGCATCACGCCCACATACTAAAAGGCATAGAGCAGTATAAGGGAAAGATAATCTTCCACGGCCTCGGTAACTTCGTGACGGTTACTCATGCCCTGGCCGTTCGCGATGACCAGGAATCGCAGCAATGGGCCAAGAGAAGAAAAGAACTCTTTGGCTTCGAGCCGGATCCTGAATACCCGGCGTATCCCTTCCACCCCGAAGCAAAACAGACCATTGTCGCCAAGTGCATAATCGAAAATGGTAACATCGCTGAGGTAAGGTACCTCCCATGCTATGTAAACAAAAAAGGACAACCGGAGATACTGAGTAATGACGAAAGGGGCCAGCAGGTCTTCGAATATGTCAGGGAGATAACCTGGGGCGCCGGCCTGAATGCCCGGTTTGCCTGGGATGAGAACGAGGTGATAATCAGCTGACGGCAAATCTATGACCGGACAATGTCTTGTCGCAAACTGATGCCGGCAAAGTTAAAAATGAGTAACGAAAGGAGGTTAACAAAATGCATTAACCATCGCTTTACTATGCTCTCCTATTAAGCATACATATCATACATAATCAGGAGGAATAAAATGAAATATTATAAATTCTTAGCTTTTATTATGGTGGTAGTCATGCTGGTGAGCATGGTGCTGGTAAGTGCCTGCGCCGAGAAAGAATCACCCGCACCCGCACCCGCACCTGCACCTGTACCATCACCGGCCGCGCCGGTCAAACCGATAGAGTTAACCTATGGCTCCATCAACCCGGCGACTCATACTTACTCCGTAGCAGATGTAGCCTGGATAGAGAAGATGTCTAAAGACACCAACGGCCGGGTGAAGATTACCCCGTACTGGTCAGCAACCTTGGTCAGCGCTCGGGAAGCTACCGACGAGCTTATCAAAGGCGTGGCGGACATCGGCTATTGCTCCCCGGGATATTCCGCCCTGCCTTATCCCCTCCATACCGGGACTTTGGGTTTTTACTACGGCGTCCCGGACTACGCGGCGCGGCGGCACATTTATGATGAAGTTACCGCCAAATACGCGGGGATTGAAGGGGAATTTAAGGGCATAAAGATCCTGGCAACATCAGTAGGCTCCATGTACCAGCTTATCACCAATAAACCTGTTCGTACGCTTGAAGACTTCAAGGGGCTGCAGGTGAAAGGCACGGGCGTCTTCCTGGAGGTGTTAAAGGCGCTGGGCGCTACCGGCATTTCGATGCCCATGGGCGAGGTATATACCAACTTGGACAAGGGCATCGTCGACGGCTGTCTCGCCCCCTTTGAGACCTTTGCGTCATTTCATTTTGGCGAGGTAGCCAAGTATGCCACCGTCCTGAACTTCAGCAGTGCCGTTTACCCGACGCGCGGCATGAACATCGACAGCTGGAACAAGCTGCCGAAGGACATCCAGGATGTCTTCGAGAAAAACATCGCTTTCTGGGAAGCCGAGGATGACAAGGGACGGTTCGGTCAGGACCAGGAGGGCTACGAAGTTGGCCTGAAGGACGGCGTTGAGTACATCGAGCTGTCGCCGGCGGATCTGACCGAATTCTACCAGATTGTGGAACAGGTGATGCTCCAAGAGGTCTCCAAGCTTGAAGGGAAGGGGCTTCCGGGGACTGAAATCTACAAGATGATCAGGAGTTACGCCAAGTAGAGTACCACCTGTTTTCACAGGCCGTATAAGCGAAGATAATCTCTAATCCGGAAATATTAATTCCTTGCCTTAGCGGAAAATGGCAGTGGGAAGTTGAGTGTGGATTATTTTGTAAAAATTATGCGTCGGGCAGGCGGCGTCGGCGCATTTCTGAGCGGCGCTTTTCTGACCGGGATGATGCTCCTCATCATGGCGAATGTCATCATCCGCCTGTTTGGCGGCGTGGTACTGGGCAGCTACGAACTGACCGAGCTCATGGTGGTCGTGGTTGTCTCCTTTGCCCTGGTCTATGCCATGCTGGAAAAAGGCCACGTGGTCGTTAATATCCTGGTGGACCGGTTTCCGCGGCGGGTCCGGCTGGCCTTCGAGGCTTTGACACACGCCATTTCTCTCGGTATTTGGGCGGTGATAGCTTGGGCAAGCTATAACGTTCTTGTGGAAAGGTGGCTGAAGGAGCAAAGCGAGATGCTCTCCGTTCCTTACTCCCCCTTCAGGCTGGTCTTCCTGCTCGGCGTGATTTTTCTCTGTCTGGTGCTTCTCACAGGTGCGCTCGTTGCAGCAATTAAGGCGGTGAAGAAATGAGCCCGGTTACCATCGGTATAATATGTTTCGCTGCCCTTTTTACGCTTATCGCTATTGGCCTGCCGGTCGGCTTTGGTATGGCCCTGGTTGGTTTTGGCGGCCTCTGGTTCCTGATATCCGAACAAGCGGCCATGATCAAAATGGGACTGACACCATTTGACACCATTGCAAATTACTCTCTGAGCGTCCTTCCCCTCTTTCTGTTCATGGCTCAGATTACCTTTGTCTCGGGACTTAGCAAGGACCTCTACAATTTGGCCTCAAAATGGTTGGGGCATCAACCTGGAGGTGTGGCCATGGCCACCGTAGGAGCTTGCGCCGGCTTTGCTGCGGTAAGCGCCTCCAGCCTGGCCACGGCAAGCACCATGGGGTTGGTAGCCATCCCTGAAATGAAACGGCAAAAGTATGACCCGGCGCTGGCTACCGGCTGTGTCGCTGCTGGGGGGACCATGGGAAGCCTCATCCCCCCCAGCGGTGTACTCATTATCTACGGGATAATAACCGAGACCTCGATCGGCAAGCTCTTTATGGGCGGTATGATACCGGGAATACTTGAGGCTATCTTCTATATGGCCACCATCTATATTCTCTGCACGTGGAAACCCAGCCTCGGCCCCCGCGGCACCAGATACAGTCTTACGGAAAAGTTTGCGGCTTTCAAGGGTTGTGTAGAAATAATCGGCCTTATCATCCTTGTGCTGGGTGGCCTCATCATTGGCTGGTTCACGCCCACAGAGGCCGGGGCCGTAGGCGCTTTCGGAGCCATTGTTTTTTCCCTGTTCAGGAAAAGGCTTACCTGGCAGAAGTTCCTAACCGCACTGATGGAAACGATTAAGACCACGGGCATGATTTACGGCATTCTGATTGGCGCCATGATTTTTAATTACTTCGTGGCAATAACCACTATACCCACAGTACTATCCGATTTTGTCGGCGGGCTGCCGCTGGCGCCTTTAGCCATCATCGGACTGGTGATGGTGGTATATTTGATTCTCGGCTGCTTCATTGATGCCTCGGCCATGATGTTGCTCACCCTGCCTGTTTTCTTCCCCTTGGCGATGAGCCTGGGATTCGACCCGGTATGGTTCGGGATTATTACCGTAAGAGCCATAGAGATCGCGATGATTACGCCACCGATTGGGATAAACGTGTATGTGATTTCTGGAGTAGCGCCAGACGTCCCATTGCAGACAATATTTAAAGGTATCATTCCTTTCCTGATAGCCGATTTACTGCACGTGACTCTTCTACTACTGGTGCCTTCTGTCGTTTTGTTCCTGCCCAACCTCGTGCGTTAAGTAACAATTTTACGACGATAATCCCTATCAAAAAGAGCCAATCAGTTGATTTCGCAACTCAAGATATAGATAGCTCGAGGATACCTTCTACATTCTGATGTGGAATAATCTTCTTTGGTGGAGATAGGGGGATTCGAACCCCCGACCTCCGCGATGCGAACGCGGCGCTCTCCCTATTGAGCTATATCCCCATGACGACAGGATTATTATAGCATATATAGACTATCGCTCGATGCGTATAATCTGGTAGCGCAGTTTGCCGGCCGGTGCGTTTATTTCCACCACGTCCCCGTCCTTCCGGCCGAGGAGTGCTTTACCCAGGGGTGAAGCGATGGAGATTTTGCCCTTCGAAGGGTCGAACTCACGGGGGTCGACTATCATGTAGCGGAGTTCTTCGCCGGAGGCAAGGTCGCTGAGGACGATGTTATCGCCGACGCCGGACTTGTGGGCGGGTTTTTTCTTCTCGTCGATGATGGTAGCCGCTTTCAGCGTTTCCTCAAGCTCCTTAATCCGTCCTTCCACGTGCCCGCGTTCTTCCCTGGCGGCGGCCAGGGGCGCGTTCTCGCGGAAATCCTTATCGGCGGCGGCACGCTGCATCTCGCCGATGAGTTCTTGACTCCTTTTCTTCAGGTTGTCGAGGTCGGCGACAAGCTCGTCGTATTTCTGCCGCGTCAGGGACACGGCCTCCCGCGGGACGCGGCCGGTGGCAACCTGCGGCCCGGTTTTACCTTTTCTGGTTTTCAGGTGCGTGGCCAGGTTGGTCTGGCTCCATCCCGCCTTCTTGGCATAAGCGAGGAAGGCGCGCACCAGTTCCAGCTTTCTGGCGTAGTCGGTATCCGAGACCGATAGCTGCTCGGCATAGCTGGCGACCGCCGGGGCGGTCAGCCGGGAGAAGGAACTCTCCCAGCCATACCAGCGGGCGAATTTATACACTTCCGGCTGGCTGCCGTCCCTGTCTTTGGCGGATAATTTCGCCAGGTACAGTGCGGCGGCCTCGCCCAGACTGGGAATACGATTATCGCTGTTTACCATTTATCTCCCCCGTTGCTTAAGCTATATTATTCTAAACATTAACCGCGCTATCGGTCAATCCGTCCGGCTGTGAAGGGCAATTTAATCACGTCCAGCGTCCTGGCTACCACCTGATATTTCAGCAGTTTTAATATTGTCCGGCCATGCCAGTCGAAGGAAAGGTCTTCGGCTTTGAGCAGGGCTTCGTCGATGCCGCCGGCTTTCACAATCTCGAACAGGCGGTCGATTTGCCGGTTACTGAGGCGCTCGAATAGTCTCCTGGCCCAGTAGCCGAGCCTGAGCTCCCGTCCCAGCTTCTTGCGCCACCCCCGCTCGTAACGCGCCAGTCTCCCGGCGGACAGGTCGTCATCCGCCAGCGCCCGGTGCAGAGTGTCGGCGGCTATTTCGGCGCTGATCAACCCGTAGTAAATGCCGCCGCCGCTGGTCGGTTTTACCTGCCCGGCGGCATCGCCCACGACTATCAACCGCTCACCGTATGTCCGGGGCAGCGGCTTTAAAGGGATGCCCCCGTAGCTTATCCTAACATCGGTGGAAGCTATTTTACCCTGTGCTGACAGCTGTTCGAGCCAGTTCTTCAGGAAGGGCCCGGGCTTTTGCCGCGACATCAGCCCGACCCGCGCCTTCGACGGAGTTGTCGGCACAATCCAGCCGAAGAAGCCGGGCGCTACATCCCCGAAATAGACCTCTACCTCGTCTATTCCCGGTATTTCTATCTCGGCCTGGACGCCGATTGTAAAGTCCCGGAAAGCGCCCAGACCCAGCCGCCCGATAAAGCCGGGCGCAAAGCCGCTGGCAATAACCACGGCTCTTGCCGGAATTTTCGATTCTTTTCCATCGCAGAGGGCGGTGACGTTAGCGCGGTCATTTTCGATGGTGACAGCGGTAACCCGGGTGTTGAAATTATAGTCGGCTCCGGCGTTTTGTGCCCGTTCAGTCATGGCGATATCGAAAGCCGCCCGGTCCAGGATACAGGCCTGGGGTTCTTCCCGCCGCAGGTGGAGTCGATTTCCCGAAGGCGAAAACAGGCTGGCGCTGTTTACCCGGCGGAGAATCACCTTATCGTCGACAGCAAAGGTCTCGACGCATTCCTGGCCGATGATGCCGGTACAGCAGACCTTCTCCCCCGCCCGAAATTTCTTTTCCAGCACCAGTACCCGGTGTCCCTGTGCCGCGAGCCTGTAAGCGACATAGCTTCCAATCGGGCCGCCGCCAACGACTATGGCGTCATGCACTGTCAGAAGGCTCCGAACGGCGGGCTAAGTATCGCCTGAGGAAGTATGTCCCTGTGGGGATAATAGTAATCACGATAATGGTAACGAGGGCGTTGGTCCCGTTAATCCTAACATCGAACAGCACGTTCAGGACGAGAATGCTGAGCGTTACCAGGGCGATGGACAGGCCGATAGAAAGGGCAAGCCTCTCCAGTATGTTCGCTTTATGGAAGAAAACGAGCGTCCAGGCAAAGCCCGGCAGGAAAAAGACAAGAATAAATCCGAGGATTGCCCTGATGACAAGCAGCCCCCCGGAAGTGGGCAAAAAAGTCTCCAGCAGCTGACTTAAATCCATGCCATAATACTACTCTGTCAAAGTGGTAACTTCAAGCGTGCCTGATAGAATTTTTTGTATTTAGAAGTTCTCTAGCGTCGTTGCGAGAAGCGTAGCGACGAAGCAATCTCTATTCAGATTCTAAGGGATTGCTTCGCGGAGTTTATCCTGAGTGCAACCGAAGGGCTCGCAATGACGATGGCGCTCAGTTAAATTATTCGAAGACGCCTTTCTGGCGCAGTCGGTCGACCTCCTCCCGGGGCATGCCCAGGATATCGGTGCAGATATAGTCGGTATGCTCACCTAACAGGACGGGGCGACTGATATCAGCTTCTGCGGCGGATAGCTTGACAGGGTCCGGGTGGTAGTAGCGCAGCTTGCCCATGTAGGGGTGCTCCATCTCCCGGTAGAAGTTATAATGATTAAGCTGAGGGTCTTCATCGAGGTCTTGAGCATTGGCGACCAATCCCGCGCCGACCCCGGCTTTTTGCAGTGTTTCCTGGATTTGCTCCGGCGGATAGCTTACCGTCCACTCTTCCACCCGGCGGTCGAGTTCATCGCTGTTTCCCACCCTGCCTGCCGCAGTGGCGTATTTTTTATCCTTTGCCCACTCAGGACTGCCGATGGCTTTCACAAAGCTCCGCCACTCATCGTCGGTCATCACGGCGATGGCCACCCACCTGTCATCGCCTTTACAGTGGTAGATGCCGTGGGGAGAGGCGTAGTCGCACTTGTTGCCTTTGAGGGCCAGTTCCCGGTTGTTGACCTGGTAGTCGAGGATAAGCGGGGTTATGTAATTCAGTCCCGCCTCAATCTGTGCATGGTCGATGTACTGTCCCTTGCCGGTGCGGCGGCGGTAGTCGAGCGCAGCCATGATAGCAAGGGAGCCGTACATCGGCGAAAGCTGGTCGGTGTAGTAGGTAGAGGGAGGGACGGGAGGCCGGTCCGGGTAGCCGACCATCGTGTCCATCATGGTCACGGCGGTCAGTATGCTGCCGAAGCCGGGCTGGTCAGCCATGGGGCCGGTATGCCCGTAGCCGCAGGTGCGGAACATGATGATTTGGGGATTGACTTTCTTCAGTCCTTCGTAGTCCAGCCCCAGTTTGTCCATAACGCCGGCAGGGAATCCCTCGGCGACAACGTCCGCCCAGGCGACCAGCTTCTTGAATATTTCTATCGCCTCGGGCTGCTTGAAGTTGAGGCTGATGCCCATTTCCGGGGCGGTATGGGTGATAGAAAAGAAGGCGCTGCGTTCCAGTCCGACCGGCTCCCCCTCTTTGTTGGTGGGGGCAAAGGGGGCAAAAAGTCTTACCGGGTCGGGCCGGGTCGAGGTTTCCACGCGTATCGTCGTGGCTCCGTAGTGGCTCAGGTAATTGCAGGTATAGACGCCCACACCCGCCCAGCAGAGTTGTATTATTTTTACGCCTTCAAAAGGTTTCTTCGTCACGGTTTTGCTCCTGCCTTGAGTATTTGTTATCATCCGCTCACCCTGAGCCTGTCGAAGGGCGAGATATTATTAGCGCTATGGTTCGACAAGCTCACCATGAGCGGTTGTTTAACGCTATGGTTCGACAAGCTCACCATGAGCGGTTGTTTAACGCTATGGTTCGACAAGCTCACCATGAGCGGTTGTTTAACGCTCTATATCACCTTTTGCTTTTTCAGAGACTTTAAGTCGGCGGCGGATATACCGAGTTCTTTATAGACCTCGTCGTTGTGTTCGCCGATGAGCGGGGCCCGGTGCCTTATGCCGACGTATCCCTGAGTCGTCATCACGGCGCCTCCGGGGTATTTGAGTGTGACGCCCAGTTCCGGGTGCTCGATTTCTTTCCAGAAGCCCCTCGCCTTGAGCTGGGGGTACTTTAGAATGTCCCCGGCGTTGTTGCAGGGGCCCAGCTGGAATCGGTTCTCCGTTGCGAGCTTGAGCAATTCGTCCTTGGTATGGTTCAGGAAGAACTTGCCGAGTATTTCCATAAGCTCTTCTGCCAATTCACGGCTCATGTCCTCCCAGCTTTTCCTGTCCCATGCCCAGGCCCCGAACGAGCCGATATCGATGCCGTCTTTCTTGATGTACTCCATCATGCTCAAATTATTTTTAGCGGCGGTGGGATTCAGCAGGAGGTTGAGGGCCATGTAGCCGTCCTTGCATTCCCAGAGCAGGGGATTGTAGAAAGTGGAGCCGTCTTTGAGGGTGACGGCCGCCCGCGCCCG
>DATLAD010000036.1:0-7928 GCA_035527575.1 Dehalococcoidales bacterium | reverse complement strand
CATGATGGAGCCCGCCGAGAGCCCGAAAAAGGGTTTCCCCCGCTCGTAAAGCCCGGCGAGGAAATCAATCATATCCTTTTCCCGCAGGACGTTCATCCCGGCTTCGACATCGCCGCCGCTGATGAAGACGATATCGGCGGTTTCAAGGATTTTCCTGGCCTTCTTAAGGTCGGCCCCCCCGGGAGCAATCAGGGCATGGTTCACCCTTCCGGCTCCCGCCTCTTTAAAAGACGCCGCGATGAAACCAAAAAAGTTTTTATCATCGCCGCTGGCGGCGCCGCTGTAGGCAATCGTCGGCGAGGCGACACCGCTTTCCCGGAAGACCGCCTGCAACAGGGGGTCCAGCGTTTTCCGATTCCGGGGCCGCCCTCCGGCCAGTAAATAGACGGGCTTTCTATTGGTCGTCATATCTATATCCACTCACGTCACTACAGTTCACCTGGAGAGGCATGCTGTATCAAGGTATTCCGCAATATCCAGCGGGAAAAGGGTCTTAGCCAGGACATATTTCCCCGATTCTTCCGGGGCAAGGTCTTCCTCGTAAGCTATAGATATACCTGATTTTTGGCCATAGAGCTTACACAGTACTTCCGTAGCTTCAGCAGTCAGGGCTTTTTTATCCTTGCGCCGGCTCGCCAGGTGCAGGACATATTCCCCGGCAGCGGGCTGTTCCAGCCGGTACTGCTCGATACCCTCAAGGTCGCTCACGGCATCGTCGAGTCGGCGAAGGGTCACCAGCTTGCCGTCGCCGGCCAGGGTGGCATTGGTGAAACGGCCCTCGATGGCCGAAACGATAAAGCCGGAGTGCCGGCCGCAGGGGCAATGGCCCTCTTCGTCGAGCCGGACCAGGTCACCGACGTCGAAGCGCACCATGTAATACCAGGGGTTGTTAAAGGTCGTCACCAGCATTCTGCACAGTCGCGGGCCGCCGTGTTCCGGTTTCAAGGGCTGCAAGTCCACCCGGCAGAACTCGCTATTCTGGTGGAACTTGCCGGCTTCGCACTGCATGAACACGTACCCGGCTTCGGTGGTGCCGTAAGAACTGGCGGCAGGCGCCGTGAAGACCCGGCCGATTTGCCGATAGTGCAACCGCGAAGGGTATTCATAGGTGAAAACAATAAGTCCCGGCTGAAAGACCGTTTTACCGGCATTGGCGGCATAACGGGAGAGTCGGGCCAGCAGGGAGGGGTTGGCCTCGAGGACAGCCGGCTTATAAATATCCAGTTCTTTTATCATCCTGTCCATGAGCCCCGGCGTCCACGCGGTGGGGTCGGTCTTTTCATTGAGATAGAGAAACCGGCTCAGGCGTCTTTTTTCAAAGGGAAGGTCGACACTATCCGAGATAAAACCCACGTTACGCGGATTGGCCAGGATGGCCTCCGGATGGTTTCCCGTGGCCACCCGGGCAGCGTGAGAGTTGAGCTTCCAGGACGCCCTCTCCGAGGCATCCCACCATTCCTGGTTCCAGATATTGGTAACGCGGATATCGCTGGAGCCGCTGGTCTTTACCAAATGAATTTCGCCGCTATTCAGGCCGTGTTCGACATCATAGCCTTCCGGCAAGAATCCCTGCGGGAAATGCTCGCGGATATCGCTCTTGGTAAGCGCCGGCATGGCCGCGTAACGCCGGTCGACGGGATGCTCCGAGCCGGGGTCGAAGGCCCGCCACGACCGATAGGCGTGAAGCTGGTCGAGAGACGTTTCCAGAATAACGAGGGACTTACGGTAATATTCCGGTGAAAACTGGCGATGACAAATCATGTGATACCGCCTTTCTCTTTATTCTACACCATTTCCAGTACGCGTAACGCGCGCAGGGTTACCCACTTATTCGGTTGTTTCCTGGGGCCGAAATCCACCCATGTCTTGCCGGTGTAGTCGTACTCCAGCGCCCAGCATCCCTGGCTGTCCTGCTTCCCGCGAATCAACTCTATGGTGCTGGACAGGCGGGGGTCTTTAGCGTAGCCCAGCCCCGCCAGCGCCTCGGCAATCTGCAAAATGTCGGCCACATAAAATACCGGGAAACCGAACTTCCACCAGTTGCCGCTCGGTTTCTGACTGTACCCGCAGGGATAATCCGCAGCGGCCGGGTCTTTACCGAGCAGAAAATCGACACCCGCATTTATAGCCCTATCTATCAGCGCCGTTCTCTTTTCCTTCGGTAATTTGCCGAAAGCCAGCATCACCTTGACGGACCCCCAGGCGCAGGGTAGCTTGTTATTGGCACCGCAGGCGAAGCCGGGGCCGCATTTACCGGCGTAATAACGCAGCGGTGCCGCTTTATCCTTCATGGGAGCCACGCCCTCCCCGGTAACGCTCCGGGCCATCCACTCGAAGGCCTTATCCAGGCGAGGGTCCTCACAACCCAAGTCGAGCAGGGAAGCACAGAGGTTGCCCTGTAAACAATCGGCCGTTCCCGAGGGGAGGCCGTTCACTGTGAAATGCCCGCCTATTGTCAGGTTATTCTCCAGCACATAAGAGCTAGCGGTGGCGATACGCGGGTCTATCTCCGGGGAAGCGCCGAGCTGGGCCAGCAAGATGACCGACCATACCGTTCCGGTATACTTGGGATAATAGCCGGGTCCGGGCTGTTCCCAGTACCCTTCCGGCTGCATGTTCGCCAGAACTGCGGCTATGGGGCCCTCGCTGTGGGCGGACTTTTTTACCACCAGCAGGTCTGCGGCGCCGGCTTTAACCAGGTCGCGCATGGCGAGGTATTTCACGCCGATATCACCGGGTTCCAGCAGCCAGTTTAAAGGGTTTATTTCTGCCCTGGCAACTTCGGACATCTTTGTCCTCTATAACAGTTTGTCGGTAAAAATAGTATAGCTTGATTACGGGAACAATCTCAACTGGCCAGTCAGTCAATCACCCGGCCGCTTTCCCTGGTGTCCGGCAAAGGACCGGCAGGCGCGGGCCCTGTCGTCTCCAGTTTTTCCGCTGCGGCGGCTTTGCGGAACTGGTTGATGACGGGCGCGAGCAGGGCAATGATCAGTAAGAAAGTCAGCAGGTCGGAGACGGGGAATGCAAGGAAGACGCCGTCCAGCTGCCAGACACGTGACAATACCAGCACCGCCGGGATTAAGAACACCACCGGCCTGACGATGGCCGCGATGAAAGCCTGCAGCGCCTTGCCGATTGCCTGGAAGATAAGCTGCCCGACCATGATAAAGCCAATCAGGGGCAGGGACAGAAAGATGAGCCTGGAGGCATAGGCGCCCATGTCAATAAGCTGGGTGTCTTTCGTGAAGACACTTATTATCGGGTGCGGTAAGAAATAGAGCACGAGAAAAGCCATCATGCTCAACGATGTCGAAGCAATAATGGCTATCATTATAGTTTTAAGCACGCGGTGGTAGCGCCTGGCGCCGTAATTGAAGCCCAGTATCGGCTGAGACCCCTGGCCGAGGACCATGCCCGGCATCAGGGCGAACATCATGATACGCTGGACGATGCCGAAAGCGCCGAGGGCTATATCGCCGCCGTAAGTGACCACCATTTTAATCAATATCATCGCGGACAGGCTGCCGGCAATCGTCTGCACGAACGAAGCAACGCCTATGGAGAACATCGCTTTCAGTATCGAAAAGTCCAGGCGAAGGTTAGTCATGCGGATTTTCAGATAACTGCTGCCGGTAAGATAGTAGCTTAAAAGATATATAAAAGCAGCTATCTGCGATATTATCGTGGCAAAAGCGGCCCCCCTCACCCCCATTTTCAACCATATAATAAAAATCGCATCAAGTATAATACTGAGAACGGCTCCCAGTATCATAGCCGTCATACCGACGCGGGCATTGCCCTCGGCCCTGGCGAAGCTGAGGAATGCCATGGCTAATATATTGAAAACCGCGCCGCTGATGATGATAATCAGGTACTCCCGGGCGAAGGGAAGGACTGCGTCCGATGCCCCGATAAGCCTGAGCCAGAAGTCGACAAAGGGCAGGATAGCGACCATTACCACTGCGGATAGTATTAAGCTGATGGTGACGCCGTTACCCAGAACGCGCTCCGCCCTGGCTACATCTCTGACCCCGAGCAGCCTTGAGAGCAGTGATGCCCCGCCCATACCCACCATCATCGAGATACCCCAGGACAGCATTTGCAGCGGAAAGACGACGGAGAGCCCGGCGATGGCCAGCGTGCCGACGAATTGACCGACGAAGATGGTGTTTACCACGTTGTACAAGGTCTGGACAAACATCCCTAAAAACGCCGGCGTGGCCAGTTTCACCAGCAAGCGCCCGACCTCGTCGGTATCAAGCACGTTATGATTTTGTTGTTGGATGTTTGGCATAGAGTTATTTACACTTCCCGATTGAATAATAATGTGTCAGTCGATACTCCGAGCCTGCCTATTGCAGTTTGAACAACGTATCCCGCAGGTTTCTCAAAGAAGACGAAAAAGTTTCCAGCTCTTTATCGCTGAGGGAGGACATGTAATCCCGCACGGTATTTACCAAAAAGTTTTCGTGTTCATCCAGCAGGGCCCTCCCCCTGGCGGTCAGGGCGATGTTAAGGGTGCGGCGGTCGGCGGAATTCATCCGCCTTTCCACCAGATTCAAGTCCACCAGTTTATCTATCAGGTGGGTCATCTGGGCTTTGGCAATCTGCAGTTTTTCGCCGATTTCAGCGACGTGCAGGGTGCCTTCTTCCCGGAGTACCTTCATAATTTCAAGGTGAGGAAATTTAATGTCCACATCAATATCGGCGAGCGTGGTTTTAATCAGTTTTCTCCGCAATAATCTGAAGATGAGGGGCGGTATGGAGAGCAAATCCACGGCGACTTTTCCCAGACTTTCGCTGCGCATATCGATATTCCTCCCGTTAACTCCGTCAGTAAGTTAGTATATATACTTAATAATATACAATTTTAAATGTATATATATTTTATAGTTTACATTATATACTTTCTGGCGAGAAAATGCAAGGGATTTTAATGAAGGTTTTTTTAAATTCGGGTGATGGTTTTTCCTGGCACCCGTCTACTCAATAACTGGCGCACTATCCGCCGCAGGTGTTATCATGATATACAGTAAGGAGGCAAACATTGGATATACACCTGACTTTCATGGGGGCGGCCCGCGGGGTCACCGGCTCCCGGTACCTGGTAGAGGCTAATAATTTAAAGCTCCTGGTGGACTGCGGTCTTTACCAGGAAAGGGAATTTCAAGAGAGAAACTGGGAACCATTCCGCGTCCCGCCGAAAGAACTGGATGCCGTCCTGCTGACCCACGCCCACCTGGACCACTGCGGCCTGCTTCCCAAGCTGGTCAACGAAGGGTTCCGGGGAAGGATAATCTGCACTCCGGCTACCGCGGACATCACCAAAATCATCCTCCTCGATTCCGCCAAAATACAGGAGGAAGACGCCGCCTACAAGAAAAAGAGGCATATCCGGGAAGGGAGAGAGGGCCCGTATCCTGAAATCCCGCTCTACACAATCGACGATGCCGAGGCGACTTTACCGCTATTCGACACCGTCGATTATAACGAGCCGGTAAACATCGGCGAAGGCATCGAGGCCACTTTTCACGACGCCGGCCATGTGCTCGGCTCATCCATGATAAAGCTGGTAATAAGGCAGGGAGAGGAAAAAAGGAGCATCGTCTTTTCCGGAGATATCGGCAGGTGGAACCGCCCGATACTGCAGGACCCGAGCATGTTCCGCAAGACGGACTATATCGTGGTGGAGTCCACCTACGGCGACAGGATACACGAAGGCAGCAAGGAAATCGGCGAAGACCTGGCGAAGATAATAAACGAGGCCTTCAAAGCCGGCGGCAACATCATCGTCCCCAGTTTCGCCCTGCAGCGCGCCCAGGAAATATTGTACTATCTCAACATCCTGCTGATGGAAAAACGCATACCGGACCTGAGGGTCTATCTCGATAGCCCGATGGCCGTTAGAGTCACCGAAGTATTCAAACGCTACGAAGAGCTGTTCGACCGGGAGATGCAGGACTTACTGCACAAAGGCCGTTCACCGTTCGATTTCCCCGGCCTGAAAATGGTGGAGACGGCGGACGAATCGAAAGCCTTGAATAAGATTAAGGGCACGTTCATGATTATCGCCGGTTCGGGTATGTGCACCGGCGGCCGGATAAAGCATCACCTCGTCAACAATATCTCGCGGCCGGAGTGCACCATCCTGTTTATCGGCTACCAGGCCGAAGGCACCCCGGGCAGACAGATAATCGACGGCGCCAGGAGCGTCAGGATTCACGGCCAGCCGCGCCCGGTCCGCGCCCGCATAGCCCAGATATTCGGCTTTTCAGCGCATGCCGACAGAGATGAGCTTCTGAAATGGTTTTCCAGGCTATCGGCAGAGCCCAGGCGTGTTTTCGTGACTCACGGGGAGAAAAAAGCCGCCGAGCAGTTCAGCGTTTTGCTGAAAGAAAAAACCGGCTATGAGACCTCGGTGCCGGCCTACGGCACCAGGGTCAGCCTGGAATAGCGGTTTTGATATTGACAGGGGGTGACCATGCACGACGAATATGAAATCAACCAACTGGCTAAAGAGGAATCATGGCGGATGTTCCGTATCATCGGGGAACTGGTGGAGGGTTTCGATAGCCTGGCCGATATCGAACCGGCCGTAACGATATACGGCTCCGCCAGACTCAAACCCGGAAACGAGCTGTATTCCCGGACCGAGGAAATCGCCTATCTACTCGGTAAGGCGGGTTTCAATATCATGACCGGCGGCGGCCCGGGCGTCATGGAAGCCGCCAACAAGGGGGCGCACCGGGCGGGGGTGAAGTCGGTCGGCCTGAATATCAAGCTGCCCCAGGAGCAGGTATGTAATGATTACGCGGACAGGTCAATAACCTTTCACCACTTCTTCGTGCGCAAGGTCATGCTGGTGAAATACGCTGCCGCCTTCGTCATCATGCCCGGCGGTCTGGGCACCCTGGACGAACTTACCGAGGTACTGACGCTGATACAGACTGAAAAGATAAGGCCGTTCCCGGTGATATTGTTTTCCAGCGAATACTGGCACGGTTTTCTGGAATGGTTGAAGGGCACGATGCTGGCCCACGGCGCAATCTCGGAGGAAGACTTCGATCTGCTGCGGGTTTTCGATTCCCCCGGGGAAGTAGTCGGCGCCATCGAGAAGTGGCATAAAAACCAGGAAGTTACGGGGAAGAAAGCGCTGCAGGCATAATGCCCACATAAGATGTCTTTTATTCAACCCACCCCCTTTATCCCCATCCCTTGAGAAGGGAGGGGGAAGATTTTTAGAGGGGGCTGGCGCCCCCTCTTGCTACGCACTCCCCTTTTTGGGGGGAGATTCACCCTCATCCCGCCTTCTACCATCAAGGGAGAGGGGTTGGGATGTATATTATGGGATAATCAGTGAATGGTGCAAGGGCGGCCAGGGTGGGAAAAGATAAGAAACGATGGGGCGGGGAGCAGACATAGACAAAGCAAGATTTCTGTAAATATCGTGCATATATGAATATTACGTAGATATTATAATATTTATTTTAGATAATAATATCCCAACACCGTTAAATCGTCTTCTACTTTCTTAAACGCTTCCCTATCCGCCTATATCTATTTGACTTATTATCAAATTACCATTAGTATTAACTTAATACTACTGCTTAATTAATAACATTATCAGGATAATAACATGATTACTGATTTACAGGTTAATAAGTTCACAAATCCGCAGCGATACGGTAAATACGAGAAACCTGCGGTGGGGGGCTACCTTGGACGAAATAAATGAAGCCATCAAGAAATTCCAGAAAGAGCTTAACGGCGGCACGTCCTCGCTGGTTCTCCTGAGCGTCCTGGATAAAGCCGAAAGTCCCATGTACGGCTACCAGATTGCCAAGCTTATCGAGGCCGAAACAAAAGACGTAGACATCATGAAGCAGGGTGCTTTATATCCAGTGCTGCGGTCGCTCGAAAGCACC
>DATLAD010000035.1:0-10809 GCA_035527575.1 Dehalococcoidales bacterium | reverse complement strand
ATCCTTGCCGGGCTCATAGCCGAAGTTCACGTTCTTATAGTTAATCTCGCCCCGTGCCGTCGGCAACTCGATGGCGTCGGGCCGGTCCCGAATCTCGGGGACAACGTCGAGCAACTCGAAAATGCGCGCCCCGGAGGCCATGGCCCGCTGGAGCTCCGTGTACTGCATGGACAGCTCCAGAACAGGTTCGAAGAAACGCTGGACATAGAGCAGGAAGCTCACGAGAACACCGATAGTCATGACACCGTCCAGGTACTGAAACCCGCCGACGATAATAACGATGGCAAAGGAAACACCGGTGAGGATTTGCACCATGGGCATCATGAGCGCTTCCAGCTTAACGGCGCTAACATTGGCATCGAGGTGCGCCCGGTTGACCTCGTCAAACTGGTCGAGATTCTCCTCCTCACGCGAGAGGCTCTGGACGACCCTCACGCCGGCGATATCCTCCTGAAGCTGGGAGTTGACCGTGGCAATGGCCCGCCTGACGGTGATAAAAGCGCGGCGGGCGTACTTCTGCCAGATGAACATGCCGATAGCCAGTACCGGCACTACCGTCAGTGTGATTAAAGCCAGCTTCCAGTTCATCGTAATCAGGATAACGGCTATACCCACGAGCGTCAGAATGCTGGTCAGGAGAGATAATATGCCCTGGGTGACGAGTTCCTGCAGTTGCGCCACGTCGTTCTGCACCCGGGACATGAGCTTGCCGACCTTGTTGCGGTCGAAGAAACTCAGCGAAAGCCGGTGCAGGTGGTCGAACATCTCGGTGCGCATCCTGTAGATGATAGACTGGCCGGCATAGGCCAGATATATGTTCTCCAGGTACTGCCCGCCCCACATCGCCAGCGTCACCGCGACATAGATAATGACGACGATGGTAAGCCCGTTAAAGTTGCCCTGAATAATATTGTCCGTGGCAATACCTACAAGGCGGGGCATAGCCAGGGTAGCCAGGGTGCGGATTAACATGCCGCCCGCCCCGAGACTTACCCACCGCTTGACGGGCAGCAGATATCCCGGCAGTCGCGCGATGACGCGGCTGTCATATACCTTGCCCAGCACTTCGTCCGAATCGAAGCGGCCGGGACCGTGAGGACCGTGGAAGCCTCCCCCGCCGTGAAACATGCTACTCCTCCACCTGCCCTTCCTGAGATTCCTGCTGTACCAGGAGCTGTGATTCGTATATATCTTTATAAACGCCGTTTCTGGCAATCAGTTCTTCGTGCGTACCCTGCTCCACCAGCTCACTATCCTGGAGCATCAGGATAATATCGGCGTTCCGGATAATCGGTATGCGGTGGGTGATAATAAAGGTAGTCCTGCCTTTGATAAGCTTGTCCAGGGCCTGACGGATAAGCTTCTCCGTTTCCGAATCGACACTGGCCGTGGAGTCGTCCAGTATGAGGATGCCGGGGTTCACGAGCAGGGTGCGGGCGATGGACAGCCGCTGTTTTTCCCCGCCCGAAAGGGTATCGCCGCGTTCTCCCACCCAGGTATTGTAGCCATCGGGCAGCGCCTCGATAAAGTCATTGAGGTAAGCGGCCCTGGCTACCTCGACTATCTGTTCCATGCTGGCGTCCACGGCGCCATAAGCTATATTCTCGCGTATGGTAGCGGAGAAAAGGAAAACGTCCTGCTGTGCGGTGACGACATTCTGGCGCAAAGATGCCAGGGTGACATCACGGATATCGATGCCGTCCACGAGTATTCTGCCTTCGGTGACGTCATAGAACCTGGCGAGAAGGTTGGCGATAGTGCTCTTGCCGCTACCCGAGCGACCGAGCAAGGCCACCAGCTGGCCCGGCTGCACCTCGAAACTGACGTTCTTCAATGCCGACCCGATTTTATCGTAGCTGAAACTGACATTCTCAAAGCGGACGTGCCCTTTGACCCTGCCCAGTTCAATAGCATTCGGCTTCTCCCTGACCGCCGATTCGGTATCCAGTATCTCAAAAATACGCTGTCCGGCGGACATAGTCCGGGAGTAGAGGTTGACCATCATCCCCAACCGGCGTATGGGCATCACCAGCATACCTATATAAAGAATAAACTGGGTAACCTGGCCTATAGTCATGCTGCCGGCGATTACATCCCGTCCGCCATACCAGAGGACAACGGCCGTCGGTATGCTGAACAGAAGCACCATGGTAGGCATGTTAACGGCCATGAGACGGGCGGCGTGTATTTGCTCATCGTAGAGCGACCTTGTCTGAGAGGCGAACTTCCGGCTGTCTTGCTTCTGGTGAGAGAAAGCCTTGACCACGCTGATACCGGCAAGGCTTTCCTCCAGCGTAGTGCCCATAAAGCCGAGCATGGCCTGAACTCGAAGCCAGATGGGCCGTATCCGACTGCCGAAGCTTATGGCCAGCCAGGCTACCGGAACTATAAAGGCAAACGTGATAAGCCCCAGCTTCCAGTCCATGGCCAGCAGCATGTAGGCCACCGCGATAACCATGAGGAGCACCTGGACCATGCCGAGCAACCCCAGGGCGAAGAACATGCGGACAGCCTCGACGTCCACCGTGGCCCGGGACATAAGCTGCCCCGTCTGGCTCCGGTCATGGAAGGAAAAGCTCAGCCGCTGCAACCGCTCGTAGAGGGTGTTCCTGATGCGATAAGATACCCTCTGGGCAACCACTTCGTTAAAATAGCGCTGCCCGTAACCGGCGACACCCCTCAGGGCGCTGGCGGCAACGACAACCACCGCTGCGATGATAACTAAACTGCGTTTACCCGAGCCAAGTACGGTATCAATGCCGTCGCCGATCATGCGCGGTATGACTATGCTAAAGGCGGTAGCCATAAGCAGGCACGTAAAGGCTATGAGCAGCGTGGGCCAGTACTTCTGAACAAAACCCAGTAATCTCGCTAATATTCTCATGGAGAGAAGCCCGACTTCCGAAAATTATTACGATATAACGTGATATATTATAATACGAAATTGCGCCTTTTGTAAAGGGGGCGCGACTGTTTTAGGTTTAGATTTTCATTCCTCGACATCCAGTCCCCACTTTTTAAACAACTCTTTATAGAAGTCGGGGCGGGGGAAATCCGGCCTCAGTTGTATGTGGGCCCAATCATCCGCGCGCTGCTTCATCTCGGCGCTGCGCCTGACCCCCTCCACCAGCCCCGCCAGTTTATCTTTCGGCACGGAAAAGATAATCTCATCTTCCCCGGCCATTGCCCGCGAGAATTCACCGGGGTCGGGCAGGGTAATCCGGTACTGGCCGCCCGTTATCACAGGCACGACGGAGTAGACACAGGAATCGATGGGGTCGAACTCAGACTTCACCAGGGTCTTGTCCTGGAACTTCGGCACGCCAATCATTTCCCTCAGCTGCGCGGTGTTGGAATATATAAGCACCATGTCCGGCTCGACACTGGCCGACTTCAACGGCGCGGTCACCATGCCGATATATTTTCCGTACTCAAAACGCGGGAAAGACGTATGCGCATCTACGAAGGTGTCATGCGGGTCTTCCACCAGCCCGTAGGCCAGCAAAGGCGCCCAGCACCAGTGGTCTTCTTTCAGCATGGCTATGGTCATTCCCTGCCGCCGGGTCATGGCGAAGGCCTGGCACTGCGCCAGGTGATAACCGCGGTCTCTCTTCGGCCTCATAGCACCTTCCGGGATGTCTTCTTTCCTCTCCAGCATTTTTACGGCTATGGGGGATGTTTTCAATAGAAGGTACTTCTCAAGCGCTTCTCCGTAGCTCTGGTATTCCTTTAATGTCGTCAAATAACCTGACCTCCTGCAATATTTTGCCACACCCGTCCTATTAAATTTTATCCGTCCTCATTCATTGGTGTCAAAAATTACCATACAACAGAAAGGGGGCCAGGCCCCCCTTAAAAACTCCCCTTCCTGATATAGCAATACAACACTTTATTATTTTGCTGATTTCGCTGTACGCTTACCTCTCCAGTTGTCATACCAGACGATAAGTCCCGGCATCACCGTTATGGTTATTATCAGGCAGAGGAATACCCCGACGACGGTAGCGATGCCGAAATCACGAATCATGACAAAGTTCGACGCTATCAGCACGCCGAAGCCTCCCAGGGTAGTCAAAGCCGTGGTCACGATGGCCCGCCCGATTTTCGATATTGCCGTGACCATGGCGTCTTTAGGCGATAACCCCGACCTTTTTTCTTCTTCGTAGCGTCCCATGAGCAGCACCATGAACTCGGTGCAAATACCGATGATAAGGACGCCCAGAATCGCCGTAAGCGGGTTGAGCGGAATGCCGATGATATACATGTCCAGCGAGGACCAGGCGATGACAGCCCCCACCGGTATAATGGTGAATATAATACTGCCCAGGCGCCGGTAAACCAGTACAAGAATTAAAAATACCGCCCCGAGGCAGATGAGATTAAGAGTTAGCCTGGAGCCTACGATGGCGTCTATCGTGCTGGCCCCGAGGGCAAGGCTGCCGACCGGCGAAATAGTCACGCCCGCCGGTGTATGAGCTTCTTCCTGTAAATCTAATAGCAGGTCGTGGATTTTCTCCAGGGATATGTATTTTATGTTGAACGAGACGCCGGCCATGCGGTGGTCGGCGGAGAGTACCTGCGCCACATAGAGCGGCGGAGTATTTTGCAGTATCGCATCAATCTGCGGTTGAGGCGGAATCGCTCCCCCGGCGCCTTCACTGACCAGTGTCGCCAGGCTATTGACGGAAATGATTTCAGGGTGCGATGACATTGCTTCGTCCTGGTACTCTTGCAGCCAGCCGAGTATCGCCGGGCTGGTTACGTCACCCGCCTCCACCATGAAGTGAATAGTTCCCCCGCTGCCGATAATCTCCCGTAGCTCCCTCAGTTTTATTAACTCGGGAGTGTCCTGAGGCATAAGTTCTTCGTAGTCGGTATTCATCGGCAGCCAGTGGTCGACGATGCCGCCGCCGACCGCAAAGAGGACGGCAATAATGAATATCCACAGCGTATGATTAATGGCCAGCTTGCCGAGGCGTAATAAAATGCGCTCGATACGCCCGCTGGCTTCTTTCGCCGCTTTTCTCAATTTTTCCAGCGGCGTCCGCTTGTCGGCCAGATAGACGATACTGTGCAGCAGGAACAGGGCTACAACATAGCTGATAACGATGCCGATGGCCAGCACCATGCCGAAATCACGTATCATGGGCACTTTGGATATGTAAAGGGTGATGAAACCGATTATCGTCGCCAGTAAAGCGATGCCGATCACCGGAAACATCCGCGATATGGAGGTGATAATCGCCTCGCCGATTGTTCTGCTTTTGGTGACTTCTTCCTGATAGCGATTATGAAACTGTATGGAAAAATCTATGCCGAGGCCGATAAGTATCGGCAGTACGGCCATCGTAGCCATGGTCAGAGGCACCGACAAATAGCCCATCAGGCCGAATGTCCACAGGGCGCTGATGCCCACCATGATTAGAGAAAGCAGCCGCCAGCGCACCCGGAACACGAATATCAGGATGAGCATCATGACCACAACGGATAGACCCAGCAGGATTGTAATGTTATTGCCGATGCCGGTGCTGATGGCATCTACCAGCTTGGAGCTTGAGATTACTTCGGCGTTTACGCCGGTCAGGGGATGCGTGGAGAAGAAGCCCTCAATGTCTTTGGACACCTGCAG
The DNA here is from genome assembly GCA_035527575.1 of Dehalococcoidales bacterium. Taxonomy (GTDB): domain Bacteria; phylum Chloroflexota; class Dehalococcoidia; order Dehalococcoidales; family RBG-16-60-22; genus JAFGPF01. Next base: position 5,180 of record DATLAD010000035.1, on the reverse strand, counting down.
GGACTCCTCATCGCTCATGTTCCCCTGCGGAGTAACCACAATCAGAACGTGCCTGTCATCAGGGATGAAAGGTTGCATTACCCGGCTGACGCCGCCTTCGGAGTCGTAGATGACTGATTCTATAACGGCCTGCCCCGCCATACCGGCCTCCTCAACGGCCATCCTCAGCAGGTCAACAGGGCTATTCACAGTACGGTATCGCTCGTCCTGGGAGACTGCCTGCTCGAACTCGTACAGGATCGCCAGGTTGTCGACCGAGAATATATCGTCGAGGCGACCTTCGAGCAGGACGGTAACCGGCTCCCCGCCGAACTGTTCCTGGTAGCGCGCGTTGTCCTGCGAAATCCTGGCTTCAGGCGAGACGAGCGCGGCGAAACCGGTCTCCGTCTTCAGCATGGTAAGGCCCGGCACGGCCGCCGCCGACAGCAATACAGCGATAATAATAAACAACCACGGCCGGCGCTCGATGAACCGCGCCAGCGCTTCGGATATTCTCGTCACTTCACACCACCTCCAGCAACTCCACCGGTATTCCGGGACACGTTATCCAGCAGCATCTCGGCAACCACGGCGGCCTTCTTAAGTTGCTCTAAAGTCAGACCATCCAGAAGCCTCTCCATCTGAAACTCCCCCGACCTCCATAACCTGTTGATGAGCTCCTGCCCCGCCGGAGACAGCTTGCAGATAACCAGCCTGCGGTCATTCGGGTCGGCTTCGCGCTCTACCATCTCTTTCCTGACCAGGTTGTCCACGATGCCGGTCGCCGTGGAAAGGGCAACGTTAAGAACGGAAGCGATATAACTCATACGGCTGGGGCCGTCGGTATGCAATATCAGGAGCACCCTCAATTGCGCCACGGTAAGGTCAGACGATAACCACTCCAGCCGGATAGCGGGATTAAGCGCACCGTAAATTTTGCCGGCTGTCTCCAGGATATGCTGAACTAAAACCTCTTCATTCTGTTTCATGTGCTACTTTCCCTACTGTATTACTTCGTTATATTAGTATTATTAGGTTATTCCTAACTGTTCATTATAACCTAATCACTCCGTGATGTCAAGCGGGGATTTTATAGGTCCTGTTCGGTTTTGGTCGTTTCGCCGTCTTAGCCTCACCCCGTCTTAGCCTCTCCCCATCTTGGCCTCACCCCCTTAATCCCCCTCTCCGACCTGCTTCTCTGTGCAAATGGTTACATTAACCGGTCAGAGAGGGGGTGAGGTAAGACTATCAACCAGATGTAAATAGAACCATTTTAAGCTTCTGTTTAGAGAGAAAGTGGGTGAGGTGAGCCTATCAACCAGATGCCGGCAAAACCTGTTATAAAATACCTGATTACACGCGGTTAAAACGACCCCGCCCCGGGAGAAAAGAGTCACCATGTACGTTAACGTATTACTTGATATCGGAATGATAATTCTGGAGGGACTTAACGTCCGCTTTTCCCTCCCGGTGGGCAGCGATTCCCCTGGCCGCCGCCATGGCGGCGGCTAACGTGGTGATATAAGGCACCCTGTATTTAATGGCCGCCTTGCGGATATATGAGTCATCGTGGCGGCTCAGTTTCCCCGCCGGCGTGTTAATCACCAGCTGGATTTCTTTGTTCTTGATAGCGTCCGTGATATTCGGCCGCCCTTCATGTTCTTTGAGTATCGTCTTTGAAGAAATACCCTGGCTGTTCAGAAAATCGTGCGTACCGATGGTAGCCCTGATACTGAAGTCGAGATTGGAGAACCACCGGGCGACCTCACTTACGGCGGGTCGGTCCTGCTCGGAAACGGTGATGAGCACGGTGCCCCCGGTAGGTAATTGCGTGATTGCCTCCTGCGCCTTCCAGTATGCCTCACCGAAGGAACTGGCGATGCCCAGCACCTCGCCGGTGGATTTCATTTCCGGACCGAGCAGCGGGTCGACTTCCGGGAACATGCCGAAGGGAAAAACGGCTTCCTTCACCCCGAAGTGCGGTATCTGCTGTCTTTTCAGCTTGAGCTCCCGGAGAGTCTTGCCCAGCATGAGCTGGGTGGCCAGATTAGCCATGGGAATAGCGCAGACCTTGGATACCAGGGGAACGGTCCGGGAGGCGCGCGGATTGGCTTCCAGGACGTAGACCATGTCGTTGCAGATGGCGTACTGGATGTTCATGACGCCGACCACCTGAAGCTCACCGGCAATACGCCGCGTGTACTCCTCGATAGTATCAATATGTTTCTGTGGTATGCTTACCGGCGGGATGACGCAGGCAGCGTCCCCGGAGTGAACGCCGGCGTATTCGATGTGCTCCATGACGGCGGGAATGAAAACGCTTTCGCCGTCAGCCAGGGCGTCGGCTTCGGTCTCGATGGCATTTTCCAGGTAGCGGTCGATAAGTATCGGGCGGTTGGGTGTCACGCCCACCGCCGCGCTGACGTAAAGCTTCAGATCTTCTTCGTCGTGCACTATTTCCATACCCCGCCCACCCAGCACGTACGAAGGCCGGACTATCAGCGGGTAGCCGATGCGCCCCGCCACGACCAGCGCTTCATCGAGGCTGCTGGCGGTGCCCGATTCCGGCATGGGGATTCCGTAATTTTTCATCATCTGGCTGAACCGCCCCCGGTCGGAGGCGATATCTATGGAATTGACGGTCGTCCCCAGAATTTTAACGCCGGCCTCTTCCAGTTCCGCGGCGATGTTCAGCGGGGTCTGGCCACCGAACTGTACAATAACCCCGATGGGTTTCTCCTTCTGGTAGATGCTGACCACGTCCTCAACCGTCAGGGGCTCGAAGTACAGCTTATCGGAGGTGTCGTAGTCGGTGGAAACCGTTTCCGGGTTGCAGTTGACCATGATGGTCTCGTAGCCCATGTCACGCAGAGCAAAAGCGGCATGGACGCAGCAGTAATCGAACTCAATCCCCTGCCCTATGCGATTGGGTCCACCGCCGAGCACCATAACCTTGGGGCGGTCGCTCACCGTCGTCCGGTCGGGGCCATTGTAGGTGGAGTAATAGTACATCGCATTTTCCGCGCCGCTTACCGGCACATAATCCCAGGCTTCAACCACGCCCAGTCCCGTGCGCTGCTGACATATCTCCTTCTCGCTCACGCCGAGCAGCTTGGCCAGGTACCGGTCGGCAAAGCCGTCCTTCTTCGCCCGTATCAGCAGACTATCCGGCAGTTTCTTGCCCTTATACCCGAGTATCTTTTCCTCGAGCTGCACCAGTTCTTTCATCTGCTCGAGGAACCACGGCTTGATATAAGTCTTCCGGTAAAGCTCATCGATATCGGCGCCCTTACGGATGGCCTCGTACATGATGAACTGTCGCTCGCTGGTGGGATAGCTGAGCATCTTCATCAGCTCCTCAAGCGATTTCTCGTGGAAATCCCTGGCGAAGCCGAGACCGTAGCGGCCGTTTTCCAGAGAGCGGATGGCCTTCTGGAAGGCTTCCTTGTAGGTCTTGCCGATGCTCATTACCTCGCCCACGGCGCGCATCTGCGTACCGAGACGGTCCTCGGCATCGCGGAACTTCTCGAAAGCCCACCGCGCGAATTTAACCACGACGTAGTCGCCGGAGGGCGTGTACTTATCGAGGGTGCCTTCGCGCCAGTACGGAATCTCGTCCAGAGTCAGGCCCGCCGCCAGCTTGGCCGAAATCAAAGCGATAGGAAAGCCGGTGGCCTTGGAAGCCAGCGCCGACGAGCGTGATGTCCGGGGGTTAATCTCGATAATGACCACCCGGCCGGTCCCGGGGTCATGGGCGAACTGGATGTTGGTGCCGCCGATGACGCCTATCTTTTCGACGACTTTGTAAGACAACTCCTGCAGGCGCTTCTGCAATGCTTCGTCGATGGTGAGCATCGGGGCCGTGCAGTAGGAATCTCCCGTATGGACACCCATGGCGTCAACGTTTTCAATAAAGCAGACGGTTATCATCTGGTTTTTAGAATCGCGGATAACCTCTAATTCCAGCTCTTCCCAGCCTTCAACGGACTCTTCAATGAGCACCTGCCCGATCATGCTGGCGCTGATACCGCGGCTGGCGATAACGCGAAGCTCTTCGACATTGTAGGCGAAACCGCCGCCGGTGCCGCCCATGGTGTAGGCCGGGCGGACGACAACAGGATAGCCCAGCTCGGCGGCAATGTTCTCGGCACCCTCAACGCTATAGGCAATCCTGCTCTTCGGCATCTCTATGCCCAGCTCCGCCATCGTCTCGTTAAAAGCCAGGCGGTCCTCTCCCCGCTTGATGGCATCGGGTTCAACGCCGATGACCCTGACGTTATATTTTTTCAGAACGCCCTGCTGCGCCAGACTGGAGCTGAGGTTAAGTGCCGTCTGCCCGCCGAGATTGGGAAGGAGGGCATCCGGCCGTTCCTTTTCGATAATTTTTACCATCGTCTCCACGTTGAGAGGCTCGATGTAGGTGACATCCGCCATACCGGGGTCGGTCATTATCGTCGCCGGATTGGAGTTGACCAGTACAATCTCATAGCCCAGCGCCCGAAGCGCCTTACAGGCCTGTGTTCCCGAGTAGTCGAACTCGCAGGCCTGGCCGATAACTATCGGTCCGGACCCAATAATCATAACCTTCTTGATATCATCGCGTCTGGGCATTAAAGATGGCTCCTTCCCTCTGTTTTCACCGTATCAATAAAAGCTGTTGATATCCGTTTCTTCCGGCCTGTGGCTTACCGGCCCAATTTGACCATGGTATATCACGCCCTGGAGAGAATCCTGGGGATGCCCCTGACCAGGACGTAGTCCTTTTTCTTTTCGTTCATCGGAAGGTCATCCCAGGGCACCAGCAGATTATGCTTTTTCCTGGATTTGACAGTCTTATCAGCGTACTTCCACCCTAAATCAATCTTTTCCCGCATCCACCTTTCGTGTTCTATCCTGGCCAGCACCTCAACTTCATCATCGGAAAGCTCCGCCACCGCCGTTTTGCCCCGCGCCGGCATCATGGTATAGCCGACCATGTACCCCGGGTAGTTTCTGGCCCATTCACTTTCCATCGTAGCGGGGTCGAAGAACAGGGTGGCTTCCAGCGTACCCCCGCTCTTTCTCGAAAGAAGCATCGCGCCCGCCGTATCAAAGGAGACGACAGTGTACGCAAACGTTGCCAGTCCGCTTATCAGGGGATTATACATCAGCTCCCACACCAGGTCCTGCGCTGTCCGCTCCCAGGATATCTGGCGACTTAT
>DATLAD010000034.1:0-8672 GCA_035527575.1 Dehalococcoidales bacterium | reverse complement strand
AGCCCGGAAAGGACCGGCCTGTGCGGCTCCTACAACTGGATGGACTGCAAGGCTGCCTACGAGATTAACCCCACCGGCCCGAACCAGCCGGTACCCAAGGGCGAGACCATAGACCAGAAACTCGGGCAGTGGAAAGGCGTTAACGAGTTTGTCCTCCAGGCTTCCCGCGGCAAGATAGACCACTATAACTTTTACAGCATCGTCCAGGACCCCATGACCACCTGTGGCTGCTGTGAAGCCATCGCCGCCGTCCTGCCTATGTCCAATGGTGTGATGACCGTGAACCGCGACTATGTAGGGGAAACTCCCTGCGGCATGAAGTTCACCACCCTGGCCGGCACCATCGGCGGAGGCCTGAGCACCCCCGGCTTCGTGGGTCACGGCAAATATAATATTACCCAGAGAAAATTCCTCGCCGCCGAAGGCGGTATTCTGAGGATGGTCTGGATGCCCAAGATACTCAAGGAGGAAATCGGCGAACGGTTCACGGCGAGAGCCAAAGAACTCGGTGTGCCCGACCTCCTCGATAAAGTTGCCGATGAAACGGTGGGCGTCACCGAGGACGCGATTCTCCCCTTCCTTCAGGAAAAGGGGCATCCCGCCCTGACCATGGACCCGATATTGGGATAGAAAAGGAGAGACTTTAACTTAACGATGGGGAATAAGTAAAACATTGATACATCGTCATTGCGAGCGTAGCGAAGCAATCCTCCAAAACGTAATAACGGATTGCTTCGGGCTCCGCCCTCGCAATGACGCGCTGTAGTTGCTTATACCTGATACTCATCCTGGGAAAGGAGATAGTAATATGGCACTCACTGGAATAGAAATTTTTAAACTGCTGCCCAAGACGAACTGCGGCGATTGCGGCGTACCTACCTGCCTTGCTTTTGCCATGAACCTGGCCGCCAGCAAAGCCGAGTTGGCCGCCTGCCCCCATGTCTCCGAAGAAGCCAAATCCAAGCTATCAGAGGCATCGGCGCCGCCCATCTTACCCGTTACCATCGGCACCGGTGACAAGACCTTCAAGGTCGGTGGAGAGACGGTCATGTTCCGCCACGAAAAGAGGTTCGAAAACCCGCCCGGTATCGCCATCCTCATCAGCGACACCATGGCCGATACCGAGGTCGACGCCCGCTTGAAGAAAATCAAGGACCTGGTCTATGAAAGGGTCGGCCTCACCCTCAGCACCAACCTGGCTGCTCTCAAGGCCGAATCGGGAGACGCCGCCAAGTTTGCCGCCCTGGCGGGCAAGGTCAAGTCTAACAGCGACGCCAACATCATCCTGATGAGCGAAAAACCGGATGTCCTGGCCGCCGGTTTGAAAGCCTGCGCCGATAAAAAGCCGTTACTGTACGCAGCGACTAAAGACAGCGCAGATGCCGTGGCCGCCCTTGCCAAAGAGAACGGCTGCGCGGTGGTCGCTAAAGCCGAGGGGCTGGAAGAACTCGCCGCGTTAACCGAAAAACTGGCCGCGGCCGGACTCAAGAACATCGTCATTGACTCGGGTGCCAGAAAAGTACGCCAGGCGCTCGAGGACCATATAGTCATCAGGAGCGCCGCCCTCAATAAGAAATTCCGTCCGCTGGGTTACCCCACCATTGTCTTCCCCAGCGAGATGACCGATAACCCCATGAAAGAGGCCATGATTGCCTCCATGTTCGTCGACAAGTACGCCGGCATCATCGTCCTGTCTGATTTCCATGGAGAAAGCCTCTTCCCGCTGCTCGTGGAACGGCTCAATATCTATACCGACCCGCAGCGGCCGCTGGCTACCAAACAGGGTATCTACGAAATCAACAATCCTAACGAAAATTCGCCGCTGATGGTGACCTCCAACTTTTCTCTCACCTACTTCATCGTCTCCGGCGAGATAGAAAACAGCAAGGTGCCCAGCTGGCTTTACGTCAAGGACACCGAGGGACTTTCCGTCATGACTTCATGGGCCGCCGGCAAGTTCTCCGCCGATATCATCGGCCCGGCCATCCTGAAGAGCGGGATGCCGGATAAAATCAAGCACCGCAAGCTGATAATTCCGGGGTACATCGCTGCCGAGAGCGGCGGCCTGGAAGAAGAAATGCCCGGCTGGGAGATTTTGGTCGGCCCAAGAGACGCATCTCACCTCACACCCTATCTCAAAGCCTGGAAGCCATAAGTAAAAATAAGGAGGCAAGATGATCCTTATCGGGGAAAACTTAAACGTTATATCACAGACCCTCGGCCCGGCCCTTAGAGAAAGGAATGCGGGCCCGATTGAGGAGATGGCCAGGGCCGAGACCAGGGCCAACATCGACCTTATTGACCTGAATATCGGCCCCGCCCGCAAGGGAGGCGACGAGCTGATGTCATGGGTGGTGAATACGGTACAGGCGGTCACCGATAAGATGCTCTCCCAGGATACCACCAACCTGGATGCTATGGAAGCCGGTTTGAAAGTCCGCAAGGGACCGGTATTAATCAACTCTGTTTCCCTGCAAACGAGCCGGATAGATAGAGGGCTGGAACTGGCGAACAAGTATAATGCCGACCTCATCGGCCTGCTGTGGAGCAACGACGGCATGCCGCGTGACGTTAATGAGAGAGCGATGCACACCGTCGACTTTGTCTACAGGGCGAATGCGGCAGGCATCCCCAACGAAAGGATATGGATTGACCCCATCGCCAGCCCGGTATCGGTGGAAATCAACCAGGTCAAAGCCTGTGTGGAATTCATGACCATGCTGGGAGAGATTGCTCCCGGCTGCAAATCCACGGTCGGTCTTTCCAACATTTCCAACGGCGCGCCCAACGACCTCAGGTGCTGGCTGAACCGGACCTACATGATAATGCTGATGCGCTACGGGCTGTACTCGGCCATTGTCGATGCTTTTGATGAAGACCTGATGGCAATAGCCCGCGGTCAAAGACCAGACATCGTTGAGCTGGTGCACAAGATGATGGACGGAGAAAAGCCGGATATCTCCTCCCTGCCTAAAGAGATGGCCAATTACGCCAAGACGGCCAGAGTACTGATGGGAGAGTCGCTTTATTCGCACTCCTGGCTTGAAGTATAGGTGTCATTGCGAGCGAAGCGAAGCAATCCGTTACCCCCGGTTCCGCGGATTGCTTCGGGTTCTCGCCTGCCAAAGAACTTGTTCGGCGAAGGGGTCACCCTCGCAATGACAGGTTGCCAGAATAAAAAAGTAAATTGATATGACAAGGGAACGCCTGACAGTACCGGAGCAGAACGTACGAGAATATGCTCATGGGCTGGCCTTCAAGCTTGCCTGCGAGCAACTGGCCAGTATTGCCGACATAAAAGAGCAGTGCCGTAAAAGCGGCGCTAAATACATACCCGCCAAAAAAGTCATAATCATCGACCATTTAAACAGGTCATACCAAATCGGTTTCCCCGGTGGCGAGGTATCGTTCGTCAACAGCGAGGAAGCCGTACCTCTACGGGATAAAATCCTGCTCCTTCACTATTTCACACGCGCCAAGGGAACTCCGCTATCAGGGAAGATTATAACCTATAAAGAGCTACGGGAAGGTATCAACTACTATCCCACTTTCTTTAAAAGGGCTATAGACCCTGTCGTCGAACACTTCAAAGATGAACCCCAAAAACTGCTGGATATAGCGGAAACACTCGGCGGACGTAAGGCCGGTTACGGTGACGCTGCGGTTACTATCGATGCCTTTCCCTATGTGCCGTTAACCATTGTCCTGTGGCAGGGCGATAAAGAGTTCCCTCCCGAAGGTAACATCATGTTCGATAGCACCATACCGGATTATCTGCCCACCGAAGACATTACCATACTCTGCGAGGTTATAGCCTGGAAACTCGTCAGGCTTTTAAAGACTGGAGGTGATACACCTGGCACAAGATAATTTGACCAAAGCGGACGTTCAGGATAAATTAAAGGAGATTTTCTCGCGTTACCGGGGCGATAAGCAGGAGCTTATTCCCATCCTTCAGGAAACACAGGAAGGGTTCCGCTATCTGCCGGCGGCTGCCATGAGGGAAATCGCCAGGTTTTTACGCATTCCGGAAAGCAGCATCTACGGAGTCAGCACTTTCTATGCCCAGTTCAAACTGACGCCTCTGGGTAAAAGGGTTGTACGCGTCTGCCGCGGCACGGCCTGCCACGTGCGCGGCTCAGGCAAGGTATTAAGCGAAATAGAAAAACAGCTTGGTATCAGGGCGGGCGAGACTACTGTAGACATGGAATATACCCTGGAGACCGTAGCCTGCATCGGTGCCTGCGCCCTGGCCCCGACGATGACGATAGATAAAGAGACCTATGGCAAGATGACGCCTAAAAAAGTACTGGAGGTTTTAGGTGACAGAAGCAAAGCCGAGTAACGGTAATAAGCAGCGGACGATATATATCTGCCAGGGAACGGGCTGCGTGTCCGGTAAGGCATTTGAAATTACCGAGGCCCTGAAAAAAGCCGTAGCGGAAAAGGGCTTACAGGGAGTTAATATCGACTTCACCGGCTGCCACGGCTTCTGCGAGCAGGGGCCCGTGGCTATCGTCGAGCCGGAAGGCATTTTTTACGCTCACGTCACCGTTGCCGATGTCCCGGAAATCGTGGAGTCTCACCTGCGGGACGGCAAACCGGTCGAGCGGCTCTTCTATAAAGACCCCGTCAGCGGCGAGGCCATACCGTACCATAAAGATATAAAGTTTTACAGCATGCAGCAGCGCATCATCCTGCGCAACTGCGGGCGACTTAACCCTGAAAGAATCGAGGACTACATGGCCGTCGGCGGCTATGAGTCCCTGAAAAAAGTCCTGAAAGAAATGACCCCGGAGCAGGTCATCGATGAAATCAAGCGCTCCGGCCTGCGGGGACGCGGCGGCGCCGGTTTCCCCACCGGCACCAAGTGGGAGTTCTGCCATAACGCCGTCGGCGACCAGAAATACATGATATGCAACGCCGATGAAGGCGACCCCGGGGCTTTCATGGACCGCAGCACCATGGAGGGCGACCCGAATACCGTCATCGAAGGCATGACTATCGCCGCCTATGCCATCGGTGCTTCCGAAGGCTATATCTACATCCGGGCGGAATACCCGCTGGCCGTAAAACGTGTCCGGCTGGCCCTCAAACAGGCCGAGGGAAAAGGATTTCTCGGCGATAAGATACAGGGCTCCGATTTCAGTCTTCAAATCCACGTCAAGGAAGGCGCCGGCGCCTTTGTCTGCGGCGAGGAGACAGCGCTGCTGGCCTCCATCGAGGGAAAACGCGGCATGCCCCGCTCCCGTCCCCCCTTCCCGGCCAACTCGGGGTTATGGGGCAAACCGACCACCATCAATAATGTGAAATCGCTGGCTACCGTCCCGGTGATAATCGCCAAAGGCGCCGACTGGTATGCCGGCACCGGCACCGAGAAAAGCAAAGGGACATGCGTCTTCGCGCTGACCGGTAAAATCGCCAACAGCGGCCTGATCGAAGTGCCCATGGGGATTCACCTCCGCAAAATCATCTATGAAATCGGCGGCGGCATCCTGGGCAATAAGAAATTCAAGGCCGTTCAGACCGGGGGGCCCTCCGGCGGCTGCCTGCCGGAAAGCTACCTGGACCAGTCGGTCGACTACGAGTCGCTGGCGGCTGCCGGCTCCATGATGGGGTCGGGCGGCATGGTCGTCATGGACGAAGAGACCTGCATGGTCGATGTCGCCCGCTATTTCCTCTCCTTCACCCAGGCCGAGTCGTGCGGCAAGTGCGTTCCGTGCCGCGTGGGCACGAAACAGATGCTCGATATCCTGGAAAGAATCTGCCGGGGCGAGGGCAGACCGGAAGATATTCCCCTGCTCCAGCAGCTGGGCGAGCAGATTAAGGCGGGGTCTCTCTGCGGGCTGGGTCAAACGGCCCCCAACCCCGTCCTGACCACCCTCCGCTATTTCCGTGATGAATACGAAGCTCATATCAACGAGAAACGGTGTCCCGCCCTGTCCTGCACCAAACTGATTTCATTCTATATCCTGCCGGACAAGTGCCAGGGCTGCGGTATCTGCGCGCGCGAGTGCCCGACGGAATGCATCGCCGGGGGAAAGAGAATGGTGCACGTCATCAACCAGGATAAATGCGTCAGGTGCGGAACCTGCCTTGAAGTCTGTCCGGAAAGATTCGGCGCCGTGGTCAAGGTCTCCGCGGAAACGGTAGACGTCCCCGGTGAGCCGATACCGGTAAAAGAAAAACCCAAGGCATCCGCAGCCGCATCCCAGAGCGAATGAGAGCATCATGGATAAAATTACTCTGACCATCAACGGGCAGGAAGTCAAGGCTACCAGGGGGATGACCGTACTCGAAGCGGCGTGTTCGGCGGAAATCTATATACCAACCCTGTGCCACTATCCCGACCTCGAGCCGTACGGCGGCTGCCGACTCTGCATCGTGGAGATTGAAAAAATGCGCGGACTGCCCACCGCCTGCACTACACCCGCCACCGACGGGATGGTCGTCACCACGGAGTCACTCGCTATCCAGCAGGTACGGCAGGCCTCTCTGGAACTGATACTCAGCACCCACCCCTGCGACTGCCTGGAATGCCATCGCCGGGAGCGTTGCGGCCCCTACGACATCTGCCTGAGGCATGTCGCCGTGACCGACCGCTGTGTCGTCTGCCCGGCCAACGATAACTGCGAATTGCAACAGGTCGTGGACTCCATCGGCGTCCACGAGTTGCGTATCCCCAGGGACACCGTGCCGCGTGCCGTTGACACAAGCAACCCGTTCTTCGACCTCGACCGCAACCGGTGTATCCTCTGCGCCCGCTGCGTCCGCGCCTGCCAGGAGATAACGGGCGTCGGCGCTATCGACATGGCTTACCGCGGCTATGGTATGAAGGTAGCCACCTTCGGCGATATGCCCCTGATGGACTCGATTTGCCGTTCCTGCGGCGAGTGCATGGTACGCTGCCCGGTAGGGGCCATGACGCCCAAGGAAACTATTCAGACGGAACGTGAAGTGAAGACTATCTGCATCTATTGCGGCGTCGGCTGCTCCATGTACCTGGGCGTTAAGGACAACAAGATTACCGGCGTCCGCGGCGACGAGCAGGGCCCGGCCAACCAGGGCCGGCTCTGCGTGAAAGGCCGTTTCGGCATCGCCGAGTTCGTCAATCACCATGACAGATTGACCACGCCGTTGATAAGGAAAAACAACCGGCTCGTCGAGGCCTCCTGGGACGAGGCGCTCGACCTGGTCGCTAAAAAACTGCGAAACTATCACGGAGACGAAGTGGCGGTAATTTCCTCGGCCAAGAGCACCAACGAAGACAATTACGTCATGCAGAAGTTCGCCCGTGCGGTGCTCGGAACCAATAACGTGGACCACTGCGCCCGCCTCTGACATTCCCCCACCGTGGCCGGTCTGGTCACAACTTTCGGAAGCGGTGCCATGACGAACTCCATTAAAGATATCAACGATGCCGCCTGCATCCTGGCCATCGGCACCAACACCACCGAAGCTCACCCGATAATCGGCATGAATATCCGCAAGGCCGTCCGCCGAGGTACCAGGCTTATCGTGGCCAATCCGCTGGAGATTCCTCTGGCGCGTGATGCCGATATCTGGCTGCAGCACCGCGCCGGCACCGATGTCGTCCTGCTGATGGGGATGATGAAAGTCATCGTCGACGAAGGGCTGATGGACGCCACGTTCATTGAGGAAAGGTGCGAGAACTACGATTTCTTCAAGGACTCGCTCAAGAATTACCCGCTGAGCCTGGTGGAGAACATCACCGGCGTGCCCGGCGAAAAGGTGGCCGGGGCCGCCCGCATGTACGCTGCCAACAGCCCGGCAGCTATCCTCTACACGATGGGTATCACCCAGCACACACACGGCACGGATAATGTCATGGCGGTGGCCAACCTGGCTATGCTTACCGGCAATATCGGCAAGCCCGGCTCCGGGGTCAACCCGCTGCGGGGACAGAATAACGTACAGGGCGCCTGCGACATGGGGGCCCTGCCCAACGTCTATCCCGGCTACCAGTCCGTCAATAATGAAATCCTCAAGGAGAAATTCGAGGCCGCCTGGGGGGCCACTCTAAATCCGACACCAGGCAAGACGCTCACCGAGATTATGCCGCTGGCCCACGAGGGCAAAATCAAGGCCGTGTACCTCATGGGCGAGAACCCGTCGTTGAGCGACCCCGATTCCAGCCATGTCCGCGAGGCGCTGCGGAGGCTGGACTTCTTCGTGGTGCAGGATATTTTCCTCTCGGAGACAGCTTTGCTGGCGGACGTTGTTCTGCCGGCGTGCAGCTTCGCTGAAAAGGACGGCACCTTCACCAACACCGAACGCCGCGTGCAGAGGGTGAGAAAGGCCATCGAGCCGGTGGGCGACAGCCGCCCCGACTGGTGGATAATCTGCCGGATTGCTAAAAGAATGGGCGCCGCCGGCTTCGACTACGAACATCCCTCACAGATTATGAAAGAGATTGCCGACGTCACGCCGAGCTATGGAGGCATTACCTACGAACGACTGGAGACAGAGAGCTTACAGTGGCCCTGCCCTACCGAAGAACACCCGGGCACGGCTATACTCCACACCGAGCTCTTCTCGCGGGGCAAGGGGCATTTCGTCCCGCTGGCGTACCGCCCACCCGCCGAACTCCCCGACGACGAGTATCCGCTGGTGCTTACCACCGACCGCAGTCTGTTCCACTACCACACGGG
>DATLAD010000033.1:0-5922 GCA_035527575.1 Dehalococcoidales bacterium | reverse complement strand
GGCGGGAAAGCTGGTCATTGCCGCCAGCCATGTCCTCGAGGGGATGCAGCCAGGCGGCAGTATCGCCGTCAACGGCATCTGCCTGACGGTAACCGACTTTAACGACAGGTCCTTCTCCGTGGACGTCATGCCGGAAACGCTCAACCGCACCAACCTCGGGCTACTCCACAGCGGGGACAGGGTCAACCTGGAAAGGCCGCTGAGGCTGGGCGGGGAAATAGGCGGCCACCTGGTGCAGGGGCACATCGACGACACCGGCAAGATAACCTCGATTACCCGGGAGGGCGAGGCGTTGCTGATGAGGTTCGAGGCGCCTGCTGAAGTTATGCGTTATATCGTGCCCAAGGGCTTTATCACCGTGGATGGGACGAGCCTGACGGTGGTCGATAAAGACGCCACCTCTTTCTCGGTATCGATTGTCAGCTACACCCGAGAGCACACGATTCTGGCCGATAAAAAGACAGGCGATGAAGTCAACCTTGAAGTGGATATCATCGGCAAATACGTGGCCGAGTTCGTGAAGCCGCAGAGCAGCGGTATCACCGCAGAATTTTTACAGGAGCACGGTTTCCCGGTAAACTGACCGCTCCCGCTACGTCAGGAGAGAACAAAATGGGACTGGCAACTATTCCGGAAGCAATCGAAGACATCAAAGCAGGCAAGTTAGTTATCGTCGTCGATGACGAGGACAGGGAGAACGAAGGCGACCTGATAATGGCCGCCGAGAAAGTTACCCCCGAAGCCATCAACTTTATGGCCGTGCACGGTCGCGGTCTAATCTGCATGCCGGTCACCGGCGAACGGCTGGACGAGCTCAAGATACCCATGATGGTAAGCAACAACACTTCCAAGTTCACCACCGCCTTCACGGTATCGGTCGAAGCCAAACAGGGTACGAGCACCGGTATCTCGGCGGCGGACAGGGCGCAGACGGTCAAGGTCCTGAGCGACCCCAAGACCAGGCCCGAGGACCTGGTGATGCCGGGACACATGTTCCCCCTGCGCGCCAGAGACGGCGGCGTCCTGGTGAGGGCCGGGCAAACCGAGGCCACCGTTGATTTGGCCAGGCTGGCCGGACTTTACCCCGCCGGCGTCTGCTGCGAGATTATGAACGAGGACGGCACCATGGCGCGAATGCCGCAACTGGAGAAAATCGCCGGGAAATTCGACCTGAAAATCATCAGCGTAGCCGACCTCATCGCCTACCGCTACCGCCACGAAAGGCTGGTGCAGAGGGTAGCCGAGGCCAAGCTGCCGACGCCTTACGGTAATTTCAAGGTGATAGCTTATAGAAGCCAGACCGACCCCGATGAGCACCTGGCCATGGTGATGGGAGACGTGGCTACCGATGAACCGGTGCTGGTGCGTGTGCACAGCCAGTGCCTCACCGGTGACGTTTTCCACAGCCTGCGCTGCGACTGTGGCGAGCAGATCCAGATAGCCATGCAGAAAATATCTCAGGAAGGCCGCGGCGTTGTCCTTTACATGAGACAGGAAGGACGCGGCATAGGCATTCATAATAAAATAAAGGCTTACGCCCTCCAGGACGAGGGCATGGATACTGTCGAAGCCAACATTTCCCTGGGTTTCGAACCCGACCTCCGCGACTACGGTATCGGCGCCCAGATACTGGCCGACCTGGGCGTGCGCAATATGCGGCTGATGACCAATAACCCCAAGAAAATCAGCGGGCTCGAAAGCTACGGACTTAAAATATCGGAGCAACTTCCCATTACAACCGAACCAAACCCGCATAACCGCCGCTACCTCCAGACCAAACAGAAGAAAATGGGGCATCTCTTGAAAGTCGCCGATGCCGATAGCGAGTAAAAAACGAAGGAGACTGCTATGAGCAAGAATTTTGAGGGCAATTTACTGGGGAAGGGACTGAAGTTCGGGTTGGTTGTCTCGCGTTTTAACGAGTTCTTCAGCAAGAAGCTGCTAGAGGGGGCGCAGGACGCGCTGCTGCGTCATGGCGTTGCCGAAACCGACATCGAAATCGCCTGGACACCCGGTTCTTTCGAGATTCCGCTGATTGCCCAGAAAATGGCCCAGTCGAAGAAGTACGACGCCGTCATCTGCCTGGGAGCGGTGATTCGCGGCGGCACGCCCCACTTCGACTATATCGCCGCCGAGGTCACCAAGGGCATCGCCAAGGTCAACATGGATACCGGAGTGCCCGTTATCTACGGAGTAATCACCACCGACACGCTGGAGCAGGCCATCGAACGCTCCGGGACGAAAGCCGGCAACAAGGGGTTCGATGCGGCGGTCAGCGCCATCGAGATGGCCAACCTGGTTAAAGCAATCGGCTAGACGGCAGGAGCGGTAATGCTCAGCCTGTCACATTAGCACAGACGGGCGGGACACGGCCCGCCCAGGGCCTGGCTTTCTCCAACTGCCCGGCCAGACGAAACAGAGTGGCTTCGTCGCCGTATCTCCCGACAAATTGCATACCGATGGGCAGTCCTTCATCGTTCCAGTGGAGAGGGACAGACATGGCCGGCTGACCGGTGACATTGAATAGCGGCGTGTACGGCGTAAACTTATAGGCCTCCTCGGCCAGAACATCTATCCCGACAAGAGTTTTGATTAAACTCCCGGCATTGAAACGGCCCAGCAATTTCATCATCACAGTCTGAATTCCTTTTACCTGGAACTCACCCGTTTTCAAGGGCGGCATTGCCAGCGTCGGCGTCAGTAAGACGTCATACTTTTCAAAAAATCCTCCGACCTGCCGCGAGCAAAGCTGAAGTGAATTGATAGCATGGGACAAATCAGGACCCGAAAATTTATCACCGAGCAAGGTAATAATCCAGGTAACAGGTTCAAAATCCTTATAAGAAGCTTTGCGATTGAATAATTCGCTGGCTTCATCAATTAATGCCCCGGTCTCGCTGCAGACTACCGTCATAAAAGCTCTGGCAACAGCCTTGCCGTCTATCTGAGGCACCGCCTCCACCACCTCGTGACCGAGGTCCTGACACAATTTCACCGCTTCTTCCAGTCCCTTCACACAATCTTCCTCGACAGTACTGCCGAGGAACGGCTCCGATGTGAAGGCAATGCGCAGCTTTCCGGGGTCCGCCCCGACTTCACTCAGGAAGGAGCGGGCCGGCGGCGCCGCATAATAAGGAGCCCCCGTATCAGGTCCAGCCGTAGCGTCCAGCATGGCGGCGCTATCACGCACGGAGCGGGTGATAACGTGTTCGCAGGCAAAACCGCGCCAGAGATCGCCGAAATCAGGCCCGGCCGGATTGCGTCCACGGGTCGGCTTGAGACCGAACACGCCGCAGCAGGAAGACGGGACACGCATGGAACCGCCGCCGTCATTACCATGCGCCAGGGGGACTATCCGTGCGGCCACAGCCGCTGCCGAACCGCCGCTGGAACCTCCGGTGGTCCGGGTCAGGTCCCAGGGATTATTGGCAGGCCCGAATAACTCCGGCTCGGTTACAAACGCCAGCCCGAACTCAGGCGTGTTGGTCTTGCCGACGGTGATAACGCCAGCCGCCTTGAACCGCCTGACCAGCTCGCTGTCATGGTCAGGCACAAAATCCTTGAAGAACCGGCTGCCGCATGTCAGGGGAACCCCGGCATAAAATGCCGCCAAATCTTTCAGCATGAAGGGAACACCCTTGAACGGGCCGTCCGGCAGGTCTCCGGCTGCAGCCGTTCGAGCTTGCTCGTACATCTTGTTAATGACGGCGTTGACCCGTGGATTGAGGCTTTCAATGCGGCTTATGGCTTCTTCGACCAACTCAATAGACCTTACCTGCTTACTGCATACAAGCTCAGCCAGACCGAGGCCGTCATATTTATCATATTCAGTAAAACCGGTGGTCATAAATATACTCCCAACCCGATAGATATACCCGGCGATAAATCCTGGAGTTTATCCCGGGATTTCCGTTCCAGAAGTCTTTAAAAAAGGAAAAAAATCGAGGGCGACAGGTTTGTACTTCAAATAAGTATCAGTTTGATGTTGTTTTAGTCGGTAACCTTGTAAACGGTATCTCCCACCCTCACCCTGTCCGGGACCTTGATGCCCACGGAATCGCCCTTTTTGGCCTTATTGACATCGGCATTGTCAATCTGCATCGAGTCGATGACCATCTCGATATCCGTGGTATGCCCCTTGATGTGAATCTTGTCCCCTGTTTTGAGCGTCCCGGTCACATCAATTCCGGCGACTACCGGGCGGGCGAAGAAATCCATCACCTTGCCCACTTCTTTCTCGGCCATCTGATTTCCCTCCTCTTTGATTTATTATGGGTAAGCCCATACTTTGTATTGAGGATTATACCCCTCAATTTTCCATAAATCAACATATTTGTTTATCTGGACATCTTCAAGCTGGTTAATAACTTAACCTTCCCCTATTTTAGCCTTACCCCCTTAATCCCTTCTCCAATCAGCCAGACTTAATGAACCCCGCAGATATATTGATTGGAGAGGGGCAAACGGTCTGCCACATCTCTCTCATTCTAACACTAAGTCGAAGATACAAGGGGGAAATATTCTAAAAGGGGGGTGTAGCCCCCTCTCGCTGCGCATTCCCTATTGGGTTTATAAGGATTGAAATCCCCATAGTACCCCTTGAAATGGCAGTCCGCAGAGGGTTTATAATGATAGTAAAGACGTTTACCGAAAAACTTTGTGACGGCCGCTCCGTTAAGGTAAAATGGTATGGGATTAAGGCAACCCTACAGGAGGTTAATGATGAGAAAATGGCACGCTATACTGCTGTCTATTTTAATGGTATCGCTACCGGTTCTCTCGTCCTGCGATTTGTTTGGAGGCAAGGATAAAGAACAGGAATATTACCGGCAACAGCTAGAGGCATATCAAAAGATCCAGGAGGCCAACCGGAAAGCACAGGAGGCCTATAACGAGCAGTTAAAGAAGGGCCTTGAAGAATACCTTAAAGAATGGCAGAAATACCAGCAGCAGGTGCTGCAGCAGCAAATACAACAGGCGACAGAAGCAGCAGAAAAGGCCAAAACAGGCCAGTAGAAGTCGAGTGGCCGGTGATGATAAAGCAGAATGTCAGGCAAATACTGAATGAACTGCCCGCCGGCGTTCAACTGGTGGCTGCCGCCAAGAAAAGAGAGCCCCGGGAAATCCTGGAAGCCGTTGCAGCCGGTATAAGAATCGTCGGGGAGAACTACGTCCAGGAAGCGGAAAGGGCCTACCAGGAAGTCGGCGATAAGGTCGAATGGCACTTCATCGGGCACCTTCAGAAAAACAAGGTAAAAAAAACCGTAGAAATATTCGACATGATAGAGACGGTCGACTCTGCCGAAATCGCCAGAGAGATTGACAAAAGGTGCGCCCAGGCCGGCAAGACCATGCCGGTGCTGATTGAGATAAACAGCGGACGGGAAACACAGAAATCGGGTGTGTACCCGGAAGACGCAGAGCGTTTAATCAGCGAGATTTCAACCCTCGGGAATATCCGGGTGGCGGGGCTGATGACCATGGGACCGCCGGTCGACCGGCCGGAAGACTCCAGGCCCTACTTCATCGAGACGAGAAAGGTATTCGACCGGATTAAGGGGCTGAACCTGCCGAACGTGGAGATGAAATACCTCTCAATGGGAATGACGGACTCCTACCGAATCGCCCTGGACGAGGGCGCCAACGTTATCAGAATAGGCAGCAGGATTTTCGGCGAAAGGGATTAAAGGCAGTAAAGAGTTGCTACGCCCTTTTTCTTAGCCTGACGGCAACGCCGCCCGTCACGCAGGGCGTCACCGGCGTATCTGCCATGGCCGCCCAGGAATCGGCGGAAACACTGTACCGCCAGAAAGTGACGGTGTTGTTACCCCGCAGCGCGTAGATATAGTTGCCGGCGTCACTGGCCAGAGCAGCACCCGCGCCGAAAGGCGCAAAAAACAGTGCGGCCATCACCAGAACCCT
>DATLAD010000032.1:0-4534 GCA_035527575.1 Dehalococcoidales bacterium | reverse complement strand
ACGCTCAACCAGGCGGCCGGGCAGCTTTCCGCCGGCGGCATGATAGTGGTATCGGCAGGCTCGACGGCTATCACCCGACTCATTACTTATGTGGAGTCGCAGGGACGGCTTCGTAAAAAAACGCGGGAGCGGCGGAAGGGCAATAGTCTGCTGGTGCTGGAGCGCGCCTGACTGTACGAGAGGAATACAGAACCCGAAAGATAACATGCTATAATCATGGGTGAAGACCCATTTACAAAAGATTTGCCACAGGAGATATTATGCAAATTCTGATATTATCCGGTAGCAGGAACCGGGAAGGCCAGACAGCCCGGGCTATCAATGCCATACGCAAGGGCATTTCTGCTGCTAAAGGGAATTCTGAGTGCCTGTTCCTGACGGAAATGAAACTGGAACGCTGCCGCCAGTGCGACCCCGACGGCTGGGGACTCTGCCGTAAAGAAGGACGCTGCGTTATCGAGGACGATTTTGCCTCGATAGTGAAGATGGTAAAAGCTGCGGACCTCGTTGTTTTTGCCAATCCGGTCTACTTCGGCGACCTCAGCGAGAGCATGCGCGGATTCCTCGACCGGTTCCGCAGGACACGCTTTATGAGGCCGGGCGCTGCTCCTCCGGGACCTTTCCCATCTGCGGGAGGCACGCCGGCTATCGGTTTATGCTACGCCGGGGGAAGCGGCAACGGCACGATTTCCTGCTGTGCCAACCTGGAACGAATTTTACAAACGTGCGGCTTCGACGTCGTCGATATGATTCCGGCGCGACGCCAGAACCTCGAAGTCAAGCTGCCGATGCTCGAACTCGTCGGCAAATGGCTGGCCACCAAACCGACCTCCGGGCCACCCTTCGTTCCCCCGGGCCGTTAGAGCCGCCGCCTCGCTCCGGCAGGACAGCCACCATACGCCTTATCGATGTCCGGTTCATCCGTGAACCCGGGTGGTGAAAACGTATTATGCTTAACGTCTTCAACATATCCAAGTCCTATAGTGCCCGGTATCTCTTCAGCGGCATCAGTTTCAATGTCGGCATGGGAGACAGTATCGCCGTTATCGGCCAGAACGGCACGGGCAAGACCACGCTGTTCGAAATCATTTCCGGTAATATCAGCCCGGATACCGGCAGCGTCTCCGTGCGCCGGGGCACCACTATCGGCTACTTAAGGCAGGATATCCAGCCCGCTTCCCGGCGTAAATTGCTGGATGAAGTTGTTGCATCCTCCGCCAGTTTCAATAACCTCGCCCATAAAATCCAGCTGCTCCAGGAAGAACTGGCTGAAGAGAAGGATGAAGAAAACATAGCCAACCTTCTCCGTGAACTGGGTAAGCTACAGCACGAATTCGAGTCGAGCGGAGGCTATAACGCCGAGCACGAAGCCCGCATTATCCTCTCCGGCCTGGGCTTCGCGGAATCGGACTTCTACCGTCCGCTGTCGGAACTCAGCGGCGGCTGGCTCACCCGCGTCGAGCTGGCCAAGCTCCTCTTTCTTAATCCCGACCTGCTTATCCTCGACGAGCCCACCAACCACCTCGACCTGGAGACCACCCGCTGGTTCGAGAACTACCTTATGACCTATCACGGTGCGATTATCGTCACTTCGCACGACCGCGCCTTTCTGAATAACGTGGCTAAAAAAATAATCGCTATCGAAAAAGACGAGGTTATCTTCTACCAGGGCAACTACGACGGGTATGTCCTGGCGCGCGAGAAAGACCTGGAGATTAAGCAGTCCACGGCCAGGAGGCAGGAACAGAGGATAAAAAAAGAGATGCGCTTCATCGAGCGGTTCCGCGCCAAGAATACCAAGGCGACCCAGGTGCAGAGCCGGATTAAAAAGCTCGAGAAGATGGAGAGGATAGTCGTGCCGAGGTCGACCCGTAAGATTAAATTCTCCTTCCCGGAGCCGCCGCGCAGCGGCCACGCCGTTATCACCCTCAAGAATATCGCCAAGTCTTACGGCGAAAAAGTCGTCTACCGCGACCTTAACCTAGTACTGGAACGGGGCGATAAGGCGGCGCTGGTGGGACCGAACGGCGCCGGCAAGACCACCCTCCTCAAGATTCTGGCCGGGGCGCTGCCCTTTGAGAAGGGCGAACGCATATCAGGCCACAACGTAACCACGGCTTACTTTGCCCAGTACTATATCGAGCTTCTCAACCCCCGGAACCCTATCATCGAAGAACTGCGGCAGATAGCCCCGGACGAGCCGGAACAGAGGCTGAGGGGCCTCCTGGGGGCGTTTTTATTCAGCGGGGAGGACGTCCTGAAAAAGGTGGCGGTGCTCTCGGGCGGGGAAAAGACACGGCTGGCCATTGCCAAGATGCTGACCAGGCCGGCCAACTTCCTGCTCATGGACGAGCCCACCAACCACCTCGATATCCCCTCGCGGGAGATACTGACCGACGCGCTGGAGGCTTACAGCGGCACGATTTGCTTCATCACGCACGACAGAACGCTGATCCGGGAGGTCGCCAATAAAATCATCGAGATTAAAGACGGCAAGCTTCAAATATTCCTCGGGAATTATGACGATTATCTCTACCAGAAAGAGCCGGTTGCAAAAGATGTTGCCGAGACCCTCCGGGCTGTCAAGGCACTTAAACCGTCGGGCAGTCCGGCGAAGAACCGGCAGCGCCAGCGCAAGACAATCGAGGGGAACTTGAGGAACCAGCATTACCGTGAGATTACCCCGGTGAAAAAACGCATTGCCGAAATTGAAAAAGAGGCCTCGAGAATTACCGGGCGTCTAGTCGAAATCGAAGCACTGCTGGCCGACCCGGAGCATTATAAAAACAGCCGGAAAGTCGTTGAAACCAACCAGGAATACCGGACGCTCAAGGAATCTTTAAAATCGATTACCGGGGAATGGGACAGGCTTATCGCCGAGGCCGAAAGAATGGCGCAGGAGTTCCAGCAGGCAATTAATAATATCCAGGTCTAGCAGGAACAAAAATATCCGGACTTACACGCACCCCGTGGGCTTGGGCACTCCGGCCCACTTGCAGGCGGACTGCGCCGGGCCATCCGGAAAGAGCTCATAGAGTCGGCTCAGGTTGAAACCCGATACTTTAATAAGCCTTCTTATCATCGGGCAGATACCGTTTTCCAGGTAATAACTTCTCAGGTAATTAATGGCCGTCCAGTGGTCCGGGGTTAGTTCGTTGACATCTTCCAGTGCAGCGTACGCCCTGGCGACATCTTCATTCCACCTGCCGGTTTCCTGCATGAAACCATTTTCATCGACTTCGTAGGTATTGCCGGCCAGTTCCATTTGAGCCATGTGAGTCAATCTCCTCTCGGGCGGTTTAGTATTTTACACCACCATTCTACATTTCTTGAGTACTCGAAGCAAGAATAAATACTCAGGAGTGTTTAACAATAGGCGTCATTCCCGCCCCGTATCGGCGTACGGGGTAAACTCCGGCGGGAATCCAGTACTTCCAAACCGTCATTCCCGCGTAGGCGGGAATCCAGGGGGGGAAAGGGTGGCCTGGATTCTCGGGTCAAGCCCGAGAATGACGTAATTTGAATATTTTTATACCACGAAGTACAATCGCAGCAGGCCGTATCAATCTTCTCTTTAAACCTCTTCCCATTTAATGAAAGGCTTTTTTATGTCAATCATGGCATTGACAATCAGCTCGGCCAGGCCGCCGCAAATAATGCCGGATTTCTCCCTTGCCCCGTAGTAATCCAGTAAATCGCGGAACTGCAGCTTGCAGTTCAGGCAAGGGGCGCAGATGTATTTCTTTACCCCGGGGCCGGGCTGGTCGGCGAAGGCCTCGAGGACCTGCTTGAATTTCATCCTGCCGGCAACCTGCACCTTCCAGTCGGTGAAGTTGACATCGGACATCACGCTCAGGCCGCCGCCCCCGCCGCAGCAGTAGTTGTCCACGCCGTGGGGGTTCATCTCGCGGAACTGCGGGCAGAGATAGCGGAGGATACGGCGCTGGGGCTCGACTATGCCCAGGTTTCTCACCACGTTGCAGGGGTCGTGAAGCGTCACCGGGAAATCGTTCTTCGACGGGTCGAACTTTATTTTACCGCTGAAGACGATATTCTCCAGGAAGGTCATGACGCTCTCCCGCGGTATGTCCAGGTCGCCGGTGAGCACCCTGTCGGCCACGGTCATGAAGGCCTTGTGCTGGTGCCCGCACTCTCCCATGACTATCTTTTTTACCCCGAGCTTTTTAGCAATCCGGGCATGCCTGATAGCCACCCTGGCCAGCTGGACATCGTCGTAGAACAGGCCGTAGTTGACGCCGTCGTAGCCGCCTACCTCCGATGAAAGCGTCCAGCTGATACCGGCGGCATTGCACAGAATACTGAAGGAAATCGGACTCTCCGGAAAGGAGATGATGTCGCCGGCGCTGTGAATCAGCAGGACATCGGCGCCTTCTTTATCCCACGGCGTCGTGACTTCGATGCCGGTGGCCTCGGTAAACTCCTCGTCCAGGAACTGCAGGTTGTCTATGGCAACATTCGGCCTCATTCCGGTGGGCGAGCCGACCTCAAGCTGGAGTACCGTGCCTTTCTCATG
>DATLAD010000031.1:0-2050 GCA_035527575.1 Dehalococcoidales bacterium | reverse complement strand
ACCATAGCGATATAATTACCTCGCCCTTCGACAAGCTCAGGGCGAGCGGAGAGAAAACATTTATTACATTGTTAAACGACCTACAATCCAGTAATCCGGTCAAGAATACGGTCAGAGTATAGCATTGATGGCGAAGGATGGCAATTTATAATCTACCTCACCCCCTGTATCCCATCTCCTATCAAGGAGAGGGGGAGGGATAAGAAAGTGGGGCTGACGCCCCTCTTAAACGCCCTAAAGACCAGTCAGGTATTCCTTCAACCAGCTTAGAGCCGCCTCCGCGGCGCTACGCTTATTCTGTTCGCGGTCGCCATGGAACTCGTGTTTACGGCTGAACACCCCGCCCTCATAAGCCATTCCGATATAGAAAAACCCCACCGCTTTACCCGGCGTCGCTCCCCCCGGCCCGGCGATGCCGGTATCCGCCAGGCAGATGTCTACCGCCAGCACCTTTCTGCCTCCCAGAGCCATCTCCCCGGCGACTTGAGGGCTCACGGAACCGTATTTTTCAAGGGTATGAGCTTTCACGCCGATTACCTTAATCTTGGTCTCGTTGGCGTAGGACGTCACCGACCCCTTATAGTAGTCGGAGCTGCCGGGCACGTTAGTAATCAGGTGAGAGAGCAGGCCGCCGGTGGCCGATTCCACCACGCCAAGCGTTAGACCCTTCTGCCTTAATAATTCCCCGATTTCCCTTTCCAGTCCGGCCATGCTAGATATACCTCTCCATTAAATTATACAGTATTTCATCGAGCGCGCCTTCGCCGTTTTGACCGAGTCGCTCCATTACCCGCCCGACTTCTTCGTGACGCGCCGTATCGCCAAGGTCGTCGAGTTTATTATATATGCCGAGGCGGCGGCCCAGCTTGAAATTATCTCTCTCCTCCGGCGGCAGCGACTGAAAACGCCCGATAACCGCCAGCATTTTCTCCTTATCTTCGGGCAGTTTGCCTTCGACCTCCGGCAGCAGGTTCATCATGTGGTCGCTGACAACCTGCGCACGGCAATCAAGATTCTCAATCAGGAGCTTCTCTTCTTCTACAATTTCCTCGTCCGTCGACCGGACGAAATCGCCGCTCACCACATCGTTATGTAAAGGCATCCTGGGCTGGATGGTCAGCGTCCGGAGGCGGATAAAATCGGGGTTGATTTCGTTAAGTACCCTGGCCGTCTCCAGGGCGTGCTCACGCCACATCTTTTTACCACCCGCCCCCGGCATAACATACTCGCACAGCGAGATACCCGAGGCCACCACGTTCTTGCCCCCGGCGATATGGTCGGCGGCAGTCACGCCCTTGTCCATGAACGCCAGAACGGGGTCGTAGCCCGACTCCAGCCCCATGTGAATCCGGGAAAGCCCGGCCTCGCGTAACTCTACCAGTTCGGCCAGACTTTTCTGTGAAGCCGTCTTCGACCGGGCGTAGCTGGTAATACGGTCGATGCCGGGGAAGGTCTCTTTCAGGTATTTAATGACATCGACCAGTCCGGGGGTCTTCATAATCAGGGTATTGGCATCCTGCAGGAAGGCATGCTTCCCGCCGGCGTACATCCAGAGGGCGACGTTGCGGCAGGCGTCGTTGGGGGCATTGTTGCAGACCATCGCCGCCACCTCCCGGACGCTATCGCCGCGGCCGGACTCCCAGGCAAGCTCCATAATCTTATCGTGAATGGCCTTAGCCGTGTCGATATCCCGCTTAATCTCCTCGACCGAACGAAGCTGGAATTTAGCGCCCTTATAGATGGGGCAGAACTTGCAGCGGTTCCACGGGCAGTTCCTGGTGACGCGGATAAGGAGGGAATAGGCCTCGCTCGGCGGGCGGATGGGCCCCAGCTCGTAGGACTCACCCAGGGAACCCGTCATAGCCATGCGAAAACATTGCTCCTGATAAAATCGAAGTTGGCAGCGACCTTTTCTGCGCCGGATACGATACCCATGTGACCGGGCAGCAAATACTCGATGTCGAGTTTGGACAGCTCCTCGATAGATTTTTTAAGCTCTTCGCCGTTGCCGCCGGGAAGGTCTACCCGGCCGGTGTTCATCTCAAAGAGA
>DATLAD010000030.1:0-11939 GCA_035527575.1 Dehalococcoidales bacterium | reverse complement strand
AATCAGGGTCACTTTATTGGTATCCACGTCGAAGCCGCTGCCGGCGGCGGTAACATCGTTGGCCACGAAAAGGTCGCAGTTTTTATTCTGCAGCTTCTTTTTCGTGTTCTCTATGAGGTTTTCCGTCTCGGCGGAAAAGCCAATCTTTAGAATGTCGCCCTTAACTTCGGACAGGATATCCGGCGCTTTGACCATCTCCAGCGTCAGCTTCTCGGCGCCCTTTTTTATCTTCTGGTCGGCGGTGTTCGCGGGGCGGTAGTCCGCGGGGGCGGCGGCCATAATCAGGGCGTCGGCTTTGGCGCACGCCTTGACCACCGCCTTATTCATCTGTTCGACGCTTTCGATATGGGTGGTTTCCACGCCGGCGGGGTCGGGGAGTGACGTCGGCGCCGCGATTAATGTTACCCTGGCGCCTCTATCGCGGGCAGCCTCGGCCAGGGCGTAGCCCATTTTACCGGATGAACGATTGCCGATATGCCGGACGGGGTCGATTGCCTCCCGTGTGCCGCCGGCCGTCACCACGATGCGTTTACCCTTCAGGTCTTTTTTTTTACCGATAACCGTCTCGATAACCTCGATTATCCTGCCGGTCTCGGGCAGGCGCCCCCGCCCCATTTTCCCCGAAGCCAGCCGGCCGTACTCGGGTTCGATGATGGTGAAGCCCCTGGCCTTCAGCTTCGCCAGGTTTTCCTGCGTGACGGAGTTCTCGTACATGATGTCGTTCATGGCCGGCGCGATGATAACCGGGGCTTTAGTCGCCAGCACGACGCAGCCGAGCATGTTGTCGGCGATGCCCGCCGCCAGCTTAGCGATGGTATTGGCCGTAGCCGGGGCGATGAGTACTGCATCGGCGGCCTCGGCCAGGGCTATGTGCTCCTCGTTGTACTCGGAGGCCAGCTCGTACATATCGGTCACCACCGGCCGGCCGGTTACGTTGCGCAGGGTCAGCGCGGTGATGAATTTTGTGGCCGATTCGGTCATGACTGTTTCAACCCTGGCTCCGGCCTGAGTCAGCTTGCTGGCGATATCCGCCGCCTTGTAAGCGGCGATGCCGCCGGTTATGCCCAGGACTACCGTTTTATTCTTCAACATGGTTATCTCCTTGGCTGACTAATCCTGGTTCATCTTATGGATTTCTTTAATTCCAATAAGCGTCAGGTTGGGGTTGACCTTATCGATTACCCTGGTTTCCTTGGCGATGACGCTGGCATAGCCGCCGGTGGCCACTACCGTTGCTTTTTCTCCCAGTTCTTCCTGAATCCGCGTCACAATTCCGTCGATAAGCCCGGCATAGCCGAAGATGATGCCGGACTGCATGGCGGCCAGGGTATTGGTGCCGATAGCCCGCTTGGGACGGACCAGTTCCACCCTGGGGAGGGCGGCGGTGCGAGTGTACAGGGCTTCGGCGGCAATGGCGATTCCGGGAGCAACGGCCCCGCCGAGGTAATCGCCTTCCTTGGAAACCGTATCGAAGGCGGTTGCCGTCCCCATAGCCACCACGATTACCGGGCCGCTGTAAAGACTGTGGGCCCCGGCAGCATTGGAAATGCGGTCGCTGCCTACCTCCCGCGGGTTGTCCATGCGGATGCGTACCCCTGTTTTCACACCCGGGCCGACTACCAGCGGTTGTATATCGAAGTATTTTTGAAATAGCTCATTAAATGTCGTCAGCAAAGGCGGGACGACGCAGCTTACCGCTCCCTTGGTAACATCGGCAACATCCACGCCCCGGTGGCGCAGCAAGTTGAGCAGCATCACCGCGTATTCGTCCGGCATGCGGTGAACGCCGGTGGAGATGCGCCAGGTGGCCTTGAGCTCTTCGTCCTTAAACATGCCTATGGTGATATTGGTGTTACCGATGTCGATAGCTAATAACATTTCTATTTCTCCTGTTTATACAGGATTTTTCAGGCTCTTTATCGTCACCGGAAGCGCCGGCAGCAGGTCGGATGCAATCATACCGGCATCTCCCAGCATATTTCTGATCATCTCGCCGGCCTCGCCGTGCAGGTAAACTCCGAGTGATGCGGCATCGAAGGGAGATAGTCCCTGTGCCACCAGCCCGGCGATAACTCCGGCCAGCACATCCCCCGTACCCGCCGAGGCCAGCCCCGGATTGGCAAAGGGACTGATACGGCAGCGGCCGTCGGTGGTGGCAATCACGGTAAAAGCGCCCTTCAGGACAATTGTCTGGTGCCACTCCGCGGCGAATCTCCTGGCTACGCCCAGCCTGTCGGCTTGTACCTCTTCTGTCGTCAGACCGCACAGCCGGCCCATTTCTCCCGGGTGTGGAGTCAGTATAGCATCATCGGTGAGCCATTGCCACCAGTCCGGTATCTTGGGCAGCGTGTTAAGGGCGTCGGCATCCAGCACCGGCAGCGGTAGTCCCTTCTCGAAAATCAGTGAGCTGACGAACTCGACGGTGGCCGGGTTTTGCCCCAGGCCGCAGCCCAGCAGAAAGACGTCGTACTGGCCGCTTTGCCTGGTGATAATTTCGGCAGCTTCAACCGAGATAATGCCGGGTCGGGACTCTGGCAAAGGCAGGTAAGTCACCTCGGTCAACTTGGAGGCGAGAATCGGTTGCAGACTTTTGGCCGTGGCTAATGTTACCAGCCCTGCCCCGACACGCAGGGCGCCGCTGCAGGCCAGGTAGGCCGCGCCGATATAGTTGATTGAACCGGCTGCCACGAGCACCCTCCCGAAAGTGCCTTTATTGGAATTGAGCGAGCGCGCCGGTAGAGCGGCTCTGGCCCAATCGCTGGTGATAAGCTCGGTGGTTATGGATTCCGCCAGCGATTCCGGGATGCCGATGTCGGCTACTTTCAGTCTGCCGACCCTTTCCGCGCCGGGGAAGCGGAACAGGCCCATCTTGGGGAAAGCCAGCGTGACGGTGGTATCGGCATGGGGGCAGGCGGGGTCAACGGCCCCGGTGTCGGCATCCATCCCGGATGGCAAATCGACCGCAATGACGGTGAGTTTACGGTTATTCCGCGTGGCGCTCACCTTTTCCAGCACCTGCCGGAAGACGCCTTCGAGCGGGCGCATTTTCCCCGTGCCCAGCAGCGCATCGATGACGCACGTGGCCGATGCCAGCACGCCGTCGAACTTTTTCAGGTTTTTATCCCGGGCGGCTTCGATACAGGTAATGCCGCGTTCCTGCACCAGCTTGAGGTTCGTATCGTCGGCCTGGCGCTGGCTGCAAAGGTAAACGCTGACTTTAGCTCCCCATTCGTGAAGGTAGCGCGCGGCCACCAGCCCGTCCCCGCCGTTGTTCCCCGCGCCTATCAGGCACAGTATATGCTGTTTATCCAGAGCGCCCAGGCTTTTCCGTGTCTCTTCGGCCACGGCTTTGCCGGCGTTCTCCATGAGCACGCTGACCGGCATGCCCCGTTTTATGCACTCCTGGTCCATCTTCCTCGTCTGCTCGGCTGTCAGAATCTTCATAGAAAAATTATCTGAACTCCCGTTGCATTGAGTGTAGCAATATTCGAGACTACGGTCAAGGGGGTATGTTTTACCTCGCCCCCCTCTTAAAAATACTCCCCCCTCCCCCTGAGGGGAAGGGGGTCAGGGGGATGGGGCAAAATGCATTGAAAGAATGAAACGCGGTACTTCTCTTAAAACCCGTTGCGGTGTACGATATCCGCCAGCTTCCTCTTGGGGACATGGCGCACCAGCTTATCGTCCACCCAGCCGTCTACGGAGTCGGTAGCCACCTCGGCCACCGGGCTTTCGTCCGGGTAGCCCATGGCGATGACAAGGGCCATATCATACCCGTCCGGTATATTTAAAATCGGCTTCAGGTCGTTTTCACGGAACATCAGTATCGGGCAGGCGCCGAGTCCCTGCTCCAGGGCGACCAGTATGATGTTCTCCGCCGCCATGCCGACGTCATAGTATGAGATTCTCCGGCGGCTGGCATCGCCTTCCCACGACTTGTTTATCAGGATGATAATGTAGGCTTCAGGTTTATTTTCGGGTCGCGGGCCTCCTTTTTCGGGGGGCAGCTTCACCGAGCCCCCGATATTTTCGAACACTCCGGGCAGCACTTCGGCATCGTTGATGAGGATATACTCGCATACCTGATGGTTGCGTCCGCAGGGCGCCAGACGGCCGGCGTCCACGCACTTCTCCAGGACTTCGTAGGGCACGGGCTTATCCTTGAAGCGTCTTACCGACCGCCTTTTTATGGCTGCTTCGTAAACATTCATCGAATTACCTCCTCGAAACATCTAATAATCAGTTACGCATTGTCATTCCAGCCCCGTATCTATGTACGGGGTAAACTCCGGCTGGAATCCATTAAGATATAGTAAAATCTTAATTCCATTATCTGGATTCTGGCTTTCGCCAGAATGGCACACCCCATTTTTCAATTATGCTTGTAATTTTTCCAGCTTGCGTGTCATGGCTTCCCAGTGAGTGCCGCGCCAGAAGATGCGGCGGCAGGCGGGGCACTCCATGTACTGGGTCTGGGTCTTGTAAACGTAGGGCGGCACGCGGTCTTTTACCTCTTCTCGGCTTATTTCAACCAGCGGATGATTACACTCCAGGCAGAGCGTGAAAGGGCGCAGGTTTTCCTTCAGGTCCAGGGCGGTCATAAGCTGCCGCATCTGCCGCTCCGGCTCTTCGCTCTCTATCAGTACCGCCTTGAGTCGCCCGTTAGTGATAACACGCCTCTTCATAATCTCGGTGTCCCGTGTCAATATTATCCTTCCCTCGGCCAGGGCCCGCTTTACCATGATGGAGTCGTCTTCGCCATCGAAGAACAGGCTGTCGTAGCCCATTATCCTGAGCCATTTTGCCAGCTTGCCCACGTTATGGTCGACGATAAACCTTGTCTCGCTGACGGAACTGTCTGCACCCATCCTTACAACTCTATACGCATCCCTTCGTGGCCGAGGCGGATTTTCGTATTCAGTGCTCTGGCCGCCGCGTCGATTTCAGCTTTTATCCCCTTTTCGTCCAGGGGGTTCATGTGCACCGTGACTACCTTCGGCAGGTAGCCTTTCAGCCTGCGGAAGCTTTCAAGTTCCTGCAGGAGCAGGGCGGGGGTGAGGTGCCCCGATTGTCGGGCGAAATCATTATACTTATTAAGCGCGGTAACCTCGATGA
Source organism: Dehalococcoidales bacterium (assembly GCA_035527575.1). Taxonomy (GTDB): domain Bacteria; phylum Chloroflexota; class Dehalococcoidia; order Dehalococcoidales; family RBG-16-60-22; genus JAFGPF01. The sequence continues at coordinate 6,824 of DATLAD010000030.1, read as the reverse complement.
TGAGCAGGTCGGGCGATATCTGCCCCCAGCACTCGTCCAGTCCCGGCCCGGTATCCGACGTATAGAATACTTTTTTACCGCCGGCAGACGTGACCTGGTAGCCGATGGTAGGCACGGCGTGGTTCACCGTTACCGGCAGCACGGTATAGCCGGCGACCGACTCCGCCCGGCCGGTTTCCACCGTGTTGAACCGTATCGCCGGTTTCCCCGGGGGCTTCTCCATGAAATCGGGGTAGAGGGCATCGTTCAGCAGGTGTGCCGACAGGGCTTCGTGGACGGCCTGGGTGGAGTAGATATCTATGGTATTCTCGTGCAGGTAGAAATTCATGCCGATGGCCGGTATGTCCCGGACATGGTCGTAATGCTGGTGGGTGAGCAGGACGGCCGTTAACTTTTGCTGCGCCGGGAAGGGCAGGCTGGAGGTGAGCGCCCCGGCATCTATCGCCAGGACACCGTCGATTAACAGGCTGATGCAACGGGTGTCCCGCGATTCTATGTTGTGCGCTCCGAGAATCGTCACTTCCATTATGACTGCCCCTTTTCCGATATTATGAAGGGATTGTACCTGGTCTCGTAATCGTAGGTATCAATGCCCTCCTTATTTTTCAGCCAGTTGACGATGGCATAGGTGCCCGGCGTGCATACGGCCTCGATGACTATCTTCGCCAGCCAGTGGTGCAGTATCATTACCGGCACGTTAGCTCCCGTGCCGATGAAGGCCAGGGTGATGAATATGGAGGTGTCCAGCCCCTGCCCCGCTACCGTTGAGCCGATAGTCCGACTCCACAGCCAGCGGCCTCCGGTCAGTATTTTCATCTTAGCCAGAATGAAGGAATTGGCGAACTCACCGGCCAGGTAACCCAAGAACGAAGCGGCCAGCAGCCGCGGCGCGAAGCCCAGGATGCTCTCATAGGCCGTCTGCCCCTCCCAGAAAACCGCCGGAGGGAGTTTCTGTCCCACCCAGGCGAAGAAAACGAAAACCAGGTTGCAGGCGAAGCCGAGCCAGATGACCCTCCTCGCCACGCGGTAGCCGTAGACCTCGGTAAGGACATCGCCGAAGATGTAGCTCAGGGGAAAAACGAAAATGGCCGCCGGCAGGACAAACGGGCCGAGGCTGATTACTTTAACGGCGATGATGTTGGCGGTGATAAGACAGGTGATAAAAACGGCGATGATTATCACCAGGCGGTATGAGATTTTCATTTCCTAAATCCAGCGGCGGCGGCGGAAGAAGAAGAGCATACCGGCAGCAATCATCAACATCACCAGCAGCAGAATAAGAAATGTCTGGATATCTCCTGTTTCCAGGCCGCCGGGTAGTCTGACGTTCATCCCGTAAAGGCTGGAGACTATTAAGAACGGCAGGACAATTGTGGAAAAGATGGTCACCAGGCGTGTGACCCGGTTGATGCGATAAGTAGCCAGGGTATAGTCCGTATCTTTAAATACTTCTATGACCTCTTTTAGTTCATCCAGGGTCTCGCATATTTTGTTCATATGGTCCACAAGGTCGCCGAAATAGACGGTGATGTCTACTTTGGTGAATCTTTTCAGTCTTCTTTCAAGGGACATAAAGAGCGTGCGCGTCGGGAACATGACACGCCTCTGGGCGATGATGTCCCGCCGTAATATGCTCAGCTCTTTAGCCGTCTCGATATCCTCATCGAAGACGTTGTCCTCCATGTCTTCCATCAGGCTGAGGATTTTGTCCAGGACGGGGAAATAGGAGTCGATAGAACGGTCGAGTATCCTGTACAGCAGGTAACCGGAGCCGTTGCTGAAATACTCTTTCCGGGACTCCTCGTTAGCCTGACAGTCGCGGAAAAGCGCCGTGAGAGTTCTCAGTTCCCCGGTATGAAGCGTGACGAGGAAGTTATCGCCCAGAAAGGCAGACCACTGTCGCTTCGTGCTTACCCGCGTCACCTTATCGAAAACCGGAATGTGGAAAATGGCGAACAGGTACTCCGGGTATTCATCCACCTTGGGAATCTGCTTGCGGCTAAGGCAGTCGTCCAGGTCCAGGGGGTGGAAAGGATAGTTTTTTGCCAGGTATTCTATCTCCCGCTGGGTCGGGGGCTGTATATTGACCCATGTCAAATCGCCCCAGGTAATCGACTCGATGTGCAGCGGTTCTTCCTGTACCTCTTCCTCTTTTATTTCCCTTTTCCTGCCCGTTATTCTAGCCATGACTATTACCTCTTAAATCTAGTCAAGAGCTTTATTGTATTTTAGCACAACTTGATATATTAGTGTACCATGTATACCTGGTATAACTGCTTAAAAATTATTACTTTAGTACTCAAACTTTAGAAACCGCGCTCTTTCGTTACGATACCCGGTGATGATGACTTGCGGCTTTTCTGTAAAATTGGGGGTTATCCGGTAACAAATTGAGGGTTAGCACCTAATTGCTCTCTCGAACAGTGAAGTATAGTTATGTTGGTTGTAATGGAAAGCGAGAAGAGGAGGTCAGGGCCAATGGCTATCAGGTTATATTTTGAAAAGCTGTCTCCGGGACTGCATGCCAAGCTCGACGCCAAATACCGGACGAACAACAAGTCCAACCACAGGTATAATGTCGCCGGTATCCGCGCAAGACTTGAGCGGGGTGGCTTCGGAATCAACGAGCCGGTTGATATCGTGCAGGTGTCCTGCGGGCGAACAAGACAATAAAAAATCCACATAATTTTTCGTAAAAGCTGGTGAGTTATAAGGCTGCATCTGAACAGGGTGCAGCCTTTTTTATTGTCCTTCGGCCCCCGGTCTGATAAACTGAAATCAGGATGAAATCAAAGTCAGGTCCAAACTGGAAAGACAGGTTTACCCTCGGTGTGAAAAAGTGGCTGGGAATGAATGTTATCCTCTGCGATAGCTGCAAGTGGAACTGGCGCGGGGCTTGCCGTAATCCAGCACGCCCCAATGCCACCTGGTGCCCCGAGTACGAAAAACGGGGCTAGTTTCTAGGTGTATACATCCCCGCCCTCTCCTGATAACCTTGCCAGGAGAGGGGGATACAGGGGGTGAGGTAAAGAACCCCCCCCTTACTTTACTTTCTCTCGATAATGGTCGCCATACCCTGGCCGCCGCCGATGCACAGTGTCGCCAGGCCGAACCGAAGGTTCCGCCGCTGCATCTCGTGGGCGAGCGTCACCAGAATCCTGGCGCCGGTGCAGCCGATGGGGTGCCCCAGCGATATGCCGCCGCCGTGCAGGTTCGTCTTGGTCATGTCGATATCGAGTTCCTTGATGCAGCTAATCGACTGCGAGGCGAAGGCTTCGTTCAGCTCGATGTAATCGATATCTTTCAGGGTAAGTCCGGCCAGCTTGAGCGCTTTCCTGGTAGCCGGCACGACTCCCAGTCCCATATAGGCCGGGTCGACGCCGCCGGTGGCGTAGGCGCGGATGGTCGCCAGCGGCTTCAGGCCGAGTTCCTTGGCTTTCTCTGCCGACATTATTACCAGGGCGGCTCCAGCGTCGGTTATGGCCGAGGCGTTTCCGGCGGTGACGCCGCCATCGGCTTTAAATACCGTCGGCAGCTTGCCCAGAAGCTCCATCGTGGTCTCCCTGGGGTGTTCATCGATATCGAACATTTTAGTCTCGCGCTTGACTTTAATCTCTACCGGCACTATCTCTTCCTTGAAGATGCCGTCCCTGATGGTCGCCAGAGCGCGGTTGTTGCTCTCCAGGGCGAACCTGTCCTGTTCCTCTCTGGTAATGCCGTATTTCTCGGCGATATTCTCCGAGGTCACGCCCATGTGGTAGTTATAAAATATTTCCCAGAGCCCGTCGTGGACCATGCCGTCGACCATCTCGGCGTTGAACATCCTGGCCCCCCACCGCATCTTGGGGACATAGTAGGGGACGGAACTCATGCTTTCGATACCGCCCGCAACGATGACCTCGGCGTCGCCGGCCTTGATTGCCTGGGCGGCCAGTGCTACCGCTTTCATGCCGGAGGCGCAAATCTTATTAACCGTAAAGGCGTTGACTTCCTTGGGAACGCCGGCATAGATGGCTGCCTGGCGGGCAGGATTCTGTCCCTGACCTGCCTGAATGACATTCCCCATGATGACTTCGTCCACCAGGACTTCCCGGAGGGAATCGTCCCAGTTATAATACTTCTTCTCCAGCTCGATACGCCCCTCGTCCTTGAGCGCTTCGGGTGCGTAGCTGGCGTCTCCCTTCGGTTTAAGTCCTGCTTTCTTAAGAGCCCCCTGGATAACGATGCTGCCCAGCTTGGCCGCCGTTACGTCCTGCAGGGAACCCCCGTAATTGCCTATGGCTGTTCTGACACCGCTGACAATGACAGCTTCACTCATGTATTTTCTCCTTTCGTTCGTTGTTTTTCCTATTTCGTCATTCCCGCGAAAGCGGGAATCCAGACGTCCCTGGATTCCCAATCAAGTTGGGAATGACATGAATTATTATTCATTAATCTCGTTCCCGGGCTAGAAAGTAAAAAGGCCGGCGCCGCCGCTGACCTCGATGGCTTCACCCGTGATATAGCTCGATTCTTCGGAAGCCAGGAAAATAAGCACGTTACTGAGTTCCTGCGGGGTACCCGTCCGGCGCAAGGCCATACGCTTGACGATGCGCTCCTGGAATTCCGGGGCTACCTCGTGCCAGCTGCCGCCGTCGAATACCCCGAGCACGATGGCGTTACAGGTCACGCCCTTGCGGGCTCCCTCCAGGGCTACCGTCTTGGTAAGGCCGATAAGACCGGCTTTGGTCGTGGCGTAGCTGCACTGGCCGGCGCCGCCCATGGTGCCGGCAATGGAAGAGATGTTGATGATGCGTCCCCAGCCCCGCTCCAGCATGCCCGGCAGGCAGCACTTGATGGTGTTGAACGGGCCGGTGAGGTTAACGCTTAAATCCTTTGCCCAGTCCTGGATTTTCATCCTGGCGATGGTCGCCGCGCGCACGATACCGTAAGCGGCGTTATTGACGAGGATATCTATCGGTCCCAGCGCCTTCTCAACTTTCTTGACGGCGGCTTCGACTTCTTCTATATTGGCGACATCCATCGCTACCGCCAGCGCCTTCCTCCCCATAGCCTTGATTTCATCGGCCACGGCTTCCGCTTTCTCCATATGGCTGTGACCGGCAACGGCAACATTGCAGCCGGCTCTGGCAAGGGACAGGCAATGCACTTTCCCCAGTCCGCCGGAACCGCCCGTAACCAGGGCTACTTTGTCTTTCATATTCATCGTCGTTCTCCTTAATTAGTCTCGGAGAAGAGTCGGGAAAAACACGGCTGGCTGCCTGCCTGAAAGAAAGCAGGATTGATTTTTCCGTTTTCTATTTATATTCGTAAAACCCCTTACCCGTTTTCCGCCCGAGCTGCCCGGCGGCAACCATCTTTTTCAGGAGTGCCGGCGCGGCGTACTGCTCATCATGGAGCTTATCGTAGATACCGTTGGCGATAAAGAGAAACGTGTCCAGTCCGATGAGGTCGGCCAGGGAGAGCGGTCCCATCGGGTAATTTAAGCCCAGGGCCATCGCGGTATCGATATCTTTTGCCGTGGCGATGCCGGACTCGACCATGCGGATGGCGTTAAGGATTTGCGGTGTGATGAGGCGGTTGACGATGAAGCCGGGCGAGTCCTGAACGATGACGAACGTCTTGCCCAGGGTCTGGCCGAAGTCCCTGCCTGCTTCGAGGGTTTCCTCGCTGGTGGCGGCAGTCCTGATTATCTCCAGCAGTTTCATCACCGGCACCGGATTGAAGAAGTGCATTCCCAGCACCTTGTCCGGTCGTCCGGTAACCGCCGCCATGTCCGTGATGGAAAGGCAGGAGGTATTGGTGGCCAGAATCGTACGTTCCGGGCAGACCCTGTCCACCTCGCCGAATATCTTCTTCTTGAGGTCCAGGTTCTCGGTGGCGGCTTCGATTACCAGGTCGCATTCACCAAAGTCCCGCGTATCGGTCGTCCCCCTGATGCGTGCCAGGGTGGCATCCCTGTCCTGCCGTGTTATTCTTTCCTTCTGCACGCTCCTGTCCAGAGAGGACTCGATGGCTGCCAGGCCCTTCTTCAACAACTCGTTACTGATTTCGGAGACGACCACCGTATATCCTGCTTGAGCGCATACCTGGGTAATGCCCCCGCCCATCTGCCCGCAGCCGACCACGCCGACTTTTCTGATTTCCATAAGCGTAACTGTTTTCTCTTTCGCCTGGATTTCGTTTTTCGGGGGGTTTATTTCAACAAGGAAAATTCCGTTATCAATTGTAACACAGTGTATAAATCGCGTCAAAAAACGCGGCGCTCCTGGTGTCGGGTTATATATATTTGTACTATTGCAATTATAACAATAGCATGATAAAGTATATAGTTGGAAGAGAGACTATATCTTTGAGATTGAGAAATATAAGCAAAATAGCCGGTGCTTTTTTGATTGCCACCTTGCTGGTCGTACTGGTTTCAGCAATAGCGGGCTGTTCCGCGCCATCGCCAGCGAGGTTGAGAATGGCGACCACCACCAGCCTCTACGATACCGGTCTCTGGGGATATCTGGAACCGATGTTCGAGGATAAGTACAATGTCGAGCTGGATGTCATGTATGCCGGTACCGGCAAAGCCCTGGAACTCGGTCAAAGAGGCGATGTGGATGTCATCACAGTTCATTCCAAGGCTCAGGAGTTACAATTTGTCGCCGATGGCTATGGCGTCGAGCGTGTTCCCATTGCCTATAACTATTTCCTTATCGTTGGCCCGGCGTCCGACCCGGCCGGCATCAAGGGTATGACCACGGAGAATGCCTTTAAGAAGCTGATGGACACCGGTAGCGGCAGCTTCGTTTCCCGCGGTGATGATTCCGGCACTC
>DATLAD010000029.1:0-4860 GCA_035527575.1 Dehalococcoidales bacterium | reverse complement strand
CCTCGAACTTCTTTTTGTTGTTGAGGTAGGCTTCCTCGGTAAGGGCGTTGGATACGTAATTTTCTTTATCACGCGCCAGTATGCGCCGGATGGATACCTCCTGGGGGCAGTCGGTCTGGAGGATGATGAAGGTCTTGTTATGTCTGGCGGCAATGGCCGCCGCCCGCTGCCTTAGCGACTGCGTGACGAAGGTGGCGTCGAGAATGACGCAGCAGCTACCGCTCAGGGCCTCGTCCGCCTGCCGGAACATCTCGTCGTAGACCTGCGTCCGCTTATTCATGTTGCCGGCGACTTTCGCATCGAAGATGTCTTCGTTTTTCAGCACCTCCAAACGAATCAGGTCGGTACGTAGGAGCTTGCAGCCCTTGATTCTGGCGACCTCCTCGGTGGTCTCTGTCTTCCAGGTGCCGGGGAGTCCGCAGGCGATAAGCAAAAAGCCTGGCTTGAGTTCGGCTTTAATATATTCCGCAAAAGGTTCTCTCATATTATTGCCTCCAGGAAAGCTTACAGAATCATCTCAAGTTCGATTTCATCTCGAAGCGGAATACCGTCGTTACCAATCAGGGGAATTTCCGGCTTTAATCGGCGGGACTGCTCAAGGGCGTTGCGGTGTATGGCCACCAGCAAAAAGCCCCTCTTCTGATAAAACCGTAACGCCGCCGTATTATCATTAGTGGTTATCAGCCACAGCCGTTTGCATCTGGCTTTTTGGGCGACATTCTTGACTGCGTCTATCAAAGTCGAGCCGATGCCCTTGCCCTCAACTAGGCTGTTCATGCTGACGATTTCGCACTGGTCTCCGACGATATCATACGTTATCAGCCCGGCAGTTTTGCCATCCTGAACGGCGATGAATCCGGGGAGTTTATCCGCATAATGCACTTTACCGCGCGTTATTATTTTCGGACCGGCCCACCATTCTTTTATTAGACGGGCCACCCAGGCTTTGTCTTCCTTATTAAGCGGTCTGATTTGAAACGATTTCATGGCTTGACTATTAAATTGGATTTCATCTCCTACTGATAAGCCGAGGTTGGCTCCGGCAACTCTTTGTATTCTTCTTTCGACTCCATGATGTCCCTGATTAGCTCGATAAGATCACGGAGTTTGTCCGCTTTGACATCGGGATTCATGATTTCATCAGCCCAGCGTAGCTTTTTAATTTGAGAATCGTATTCTACGGTAAAATAATAGCTGGAATAAGGCGTTCTTATTATGGTATTCTCACCGGGGGGCACCTCAACTCGAAACGCCTCCGGGTAATTGAAAAAATCTATCTCTACCATTTTCTGATAGATTCTGTCCATCTCTTCTTCCGTCAGGCATAGGTCTATCGTGATGGGCGGGTCGGCAATCATGTCTTTAGTGAATTTGTCCAGGTATGTGTCTATTTCATTCCTGGCGGTGATGCCGTATTTTAAAATCAGATTGAAACCGGACTCAGCCGGGGCGGGGGTAACGGTATCATCCGCAGTCGGTTCCGCAGGGGTGCTTTTTTCACATCCACTCGCTCCTGAAAGCGCGACCGCCAGGGCTAAAGCGACAATTATCAACCGGACTTTTTTCATTCTCAATACTATTCTATGTACGATTCCGCCAGCTTAAAGTAGCTACGGGTATTGTCCAGTATCTTTGCCTTTTCGCCGGCGGCAATATACGGGTCGGCGTACTGGAAGCACCCCACCTTACCCCTCACGCAGGCGCGGTAGCATTTATAAAATTTGAGCAGTTTCTTAAGCTCTTCATCGCCGCTTTCTTTAACGTAGGCATCGATGAAGCTATCGGAAAGGTCGGGCCGGCTGTAGTGGTCTAAATCCATAGCGAGGAAGGCGACCTCCGAAGCGACATCGCAGTAACGGAAGCGGTCATTGAACTCGATGCAGTCGTAAATGCAGATGCCGTTGCCGAAGCAGATATGGGCGGCGTGAAGGTCACCGTGGCAATCGCGTATCCGTCTTTCGGCCACACGTTTATAAAAGAGAGCTTCGTTCTTTTTAATAAAATCCCGGTTAAATGTCCTGAGGCATCGGTGGGTTTCCGCGGGGACGATGGTGCCGATATATTTCTCGGTCTGGGAGAAGTTTTCGTCGGTGTTCTGCATGACGGTCCCGGTACCGCCGAAGTTATTGATATCACCGCCGGTGGACGCCTTGCGGTGGAACCTGGCCAGTATCGCCGCCACTCCGGCGAGCATTTCCGGGGTCACTTTATTTTTGGTCAGCAGGACGTCCATCATGGCTTCCCGGGGCAGGCGGCGCATCTTCACGGCATACTCTTTGACCGCGCCCCTGCCGTCCATGACGATACGGTTGTCGTCATCGGTCACCGGCACTACTTCCAGATAGGCATCGGGGCAGAGCCGCCGGTTGAGCTCGAGTTCCTTGATGCAAAAGGTAAGGCGTTTTTCAAGCGTGGTGTAGTCCAGGAAGCCGAAATCCACCGGCTTCTTTATCTTATAAACGTAATCGCCGGCGATGAAGACATAAGACATCTGGGTCTGCATCAATTCCACCCGCTGTGGGGGCTCGGGGTAGGCCTGCGGGTTGAGCAGGGCTTGAATCAGTTCCGGTAGCTCCGACATATTATCCTTTCCTTTAACCCTCCCCCTGTATCCCCCTCCCTTAAAAGGGAGGGGGAAGATAATTTGGAAGAGGGGCTCAGCCCCTCTTAAACGTCCTGGGGTATATCAGGGGATTTTTAAACCGCCTTCTTAGTATTATACAACGGAAATTATAAGGAATGGTCAGGAGACGCTCTCAGCCAGTTCCTCAGGTCTTCAAGTACCTGCTGGCGGTTAGCTCCGGTAACTGTAACCAGATTTACCCGGGGCCGGCGCTTGATGGCATCCGCCCAGGGATTGGCGTGGAGCATAACCGTGCCGAGCACTCTTTTACCGCTGCCGGTTATCTCCGAGACGGCTGACCGGAAATTTGCCGAGAACAGCTCCATTTTGCCGATTTCATCGATGACGACGAGGTCACACCGTCCGGCGGCATCAAGCAGGGCCGGCACGCCGATACTATCCATAGCGGAAACATCTACCCCGTATTTGCCTACCTGGAAACGCTTATTGAAGTTGATGTGAGCCAGAATCGCCTCCTGGCCGTCAAGGGTGACGAGCTTGAAGCCGAGCCTGATACCTTCACTGCGTATTTCCTCGGTATAGAACCCGCCGGCTTTTATCTGAGACCCGGCCACCGCCTGCTTGATGAGGGTAGTCTTGCCCGTTCCGGGATTACCGGTGAGCAGATAAACTGGCTTCATAGGCGGCACCCACCAACTGTACATTACTTCCGCAGGTGTTATCGGTCACCGGCGTTGCTCTGAGATGATGGATATGATGCTCTATTTCGCAGTCTTCGACTGGGCTTTTCTCTTTTCCTTGGCTTTTTTTGCCGCTTCCAGGTGCTTGTGCCAGGCGACTCGCTTCGATTTATTCATCGTTTATATGATAGCTTAAATCAGATTTTCTTACCACCCCTCCCCTGAACGACCTCGACAAAACGGGCGAAGGAGCGGTCGTAGGTGCGTTCCACCTCTGTGGGGAAGGCGCAGGCGGGGAGTTCATCCATCTTCAAGTGGTAGCTGATACATTCGCAGCACTTTCCCTTCCGGGAGCAGGGCTCGTAGGTGCAGTTGCAGCTGGCTTTATTGGCTTCGATGTTACATTCCATAACAAATCCCCTGCTTTGAGATTTTATTATAACAAGGCTAGAAAGGCCAGATAATCGGGATTAAGAGCGTGGCCATACCCCAGAATATCAGGTTGAGCGGCACGCCGACCCTGGTAAAGTCCGTGAAACGATAGCCGCCGGGTGAATAGACCATCGTGTTGGTCTGGTAGCCGATGGGCGTGGCAAAGCTTGTGGAGGCAGCGAAGGTAATGGCGATGAGCAGCGGCCTGGGGTCGATGTTCAGGGACAGAGCCGTGGTGAAGGCAATCGGCGCCAGTATGGCTGCGGCGGCATTATTGGACATAGCTTCTGTAAGTACGGCAGTGATGATATAGAGTACCGCCAGAAGCATGACCGGGCCAAAACTAGCCAAAGGCTGCAAGATATTATTCGCCATCCATAAAGCGGTGCCGCTCTTTTCTAATGCCAGCCCCAGCGGCAGAACCCCGCCGAGCAGGAAGATTATCTTCCAGTCGATGGCCTTATAGGCTTCTTCGATGGTCAGGCAGCGTGTTACCACCATAGCCACGGCACCGATGATAGCCGCCAGCATTACAGGCATGATACTCAGAGTGGTGAGGACGACTACCGCCAGCAGCACGACCAGCGCCATAATGGCGCGGTCCTTCCTCAGGTAGAGATCGGTCAGCTCATTGGTGACGATGACATTGGGCGAGTTCATGATGTGGGCAATATCGTCTTTATGCCCCTGGAGCAGCACGGTATCGTTTTCGTTCAGCTTGATGTTGGCGAGGCGGTCGCGAATGGTGCGCCCACGTCTCTGTACGGCCAGAACAGTCAGCCTGTGGCGGCGGAAGAAGACGGCCTCCTGCAGAGTACGGCCGATAAGGTTGGAGCCGGGCGGTATCAGTGCCTCAATCAATTGCATTTTGTGAGAGCTCAGTTCCTGGTCACTTACCCTGGCATTCTTAAGAATCTTGAGGCCGTGTTTCGATTCTATTTCCATAATCTGCTCGACGTTACCGTGGAGCAGCAGTGTGTCATCGGCTTTTATTCTGGTTCTGGTCGGTCTGGTAACGGCCCGGGTTCCCCGCAGAAGATTGGCCAGTTCCACTTTGGTCTCGCTGCTAACCTTACTTTCTTCCCACGTCTGGCCGATTAATGGTGATTTTTCGGTTACCTGCAGTTCGGCAAGATAATCGGCCAAACGATACCTGTCAACCTG
>DATLAD010000028.1:0-27363 GCA_035527575.1 Dehalococcoidales bacterium | reverse complement strand
AAACAAGACCTTAATAAGGAGAAAATAAAAGTCGATGAAAAAATTAGTTAAGAAAATATGGGGGGTTGGCCTGGTAGTCGTACTACTGGCCAGCCTCTTAATCGCTGCGATCCCGGTTTCGGCGGGCAACTACAGCGTAACGACCGATACTTCCCTGCCGACGTACCTCAACGGGCTTCTGTCACCGTTGGCCCCCTTCAGCATCCTTGACGTCGCCCAGTCCGGCGACACCATCGTGGCCGTAGGCGAAAATGGCACTGGCACCAACTACATCTACAGGTCGACCAACGCCGGCGCCACCTGGGCCCGCGTGGTCCCGGTAGTCGGCCCAGCGGCCGGCACCTGGGGTCTGGTCGCCCTGGCGCCGGATGACCCGAATGTCATCTGTATCGTCAATACGGCTCCGAACCCGGATGTCGTCTACATGTCCACCAACGGCGGCGTCACCTTCGCCGCCCTCACAGCTCCGGCGGCAGGCGCCTATATTAATGCCATCGCCATCTCGCCGCTGAGCGCTTACCGCTATGTCGCTATCGGCGGTAACACGGGCGATACCGCGACTCCCGCGGCCAGCTCCAATGCCAGCTACCTCGCGTACTGGACGCAGGGGCCCCTCGTCCCCGGCTGGACTGTTCTGGCAGGCTACACCGGGCTACTTATCGATGATGTCGAAGCCCTGGCCTACTCCCCGAACTTCCTGGCCGACCAGGCCCTGATGATCGTTACCGAGACCGTGGGTGGAGCCGTTAACGGCAACGTCGCGCTCCGCGTCTACAGCTACAATACGTTCACCTGGGATTCGAACGTAGACGTTACCTTCCCGAGAATGCTCGAGAGCAGCGCCCCCGCCGCCGTTTTGACCTGCGCGCGGGCGGATATCGCGCTCGATTCAGCCTTCTTCCTGGGTGACGAGACCCTGCAGATAGGCTTTATCGGCGCCCAGATAACCACTCCTGCGGCCACTGAGGCCGGCGGCGTGTACCGCGTCGGCACCTACACGGTTGCCTCCAGTGTCTACACGATGACGCAGGCAATGAGCGGCGTCGCTGTCAACAGCGTGGCCTGGGACGGCACCAACGTGCTGGCCGCCCAGCGCATCGCTCCAAGTGCGGCGCAGGTCGTCTGGCGTTCCGCCAACGCCCTGTCCACCGTACCGGTGTTCCAGCAGAACTCCACGTTCAAGACACCCGGCACCGGCTCGTACACAAACGTCATCTTCGCCGGAGAGGCAGGCTACGCCTTCTCGCAGGGCAACAACAGCGCGATAGCCAAGACCACCGACCTCGGCAAGTCCTTCAACGGCATCGCCCTGGTCAACAGCAACTTCGACGACATACTCGACTTCTGGATAAGCCCGGATGCCGCCGTCACCTATGTACTCGCCGATGACGGCACGGACGTCAACCTCTGGCGCAAGAGCGCCGGCGTCTGGCAGCGGGTTATGATTCTCGCCGGCAAAACCGGTGAGCCCTGGCTGGTGCGCGCCGACGCGGACAAGCCGGATTCCGTGTTCCTGGGCAAGAAAGGCTTCAAGAACATGTACTACGCCACGGATGCCGGCGAGCATCTCTGGTCGGTACGCTCCTGCTCCCAGAACATCCAGGACTTCGCCGTCCAGGACAAGGACATCGTCTATGTAGCCGCAGCGGTTACTCAGAGCGTTGTCAAGACGAGCAACGGCTGTTTCACCTGGGATCCCCCGGTTACTACAGCCCTCAACCTCTCAGGCGGCGGTAACGTCTACAGCATCGCTCTCCTCGCCGATAACCAGCTAATCGTCGGCGGCACTCTCGGCGGCGTAACCTATTCCAAGGACGGCAACGCTACCTGGTCGGGCTTCCTGTATGCCATTACCTCCGGTCAGGTCCTCGCGGCCGCTACAGGCCTTGAAACCGGCGATACCATCTTCGCGGCTTCATCCGGCGCGGCTGCCAAGGTTAGCAGCTGGAAGATAGGCACCAACGTTGCCTGGACCGCCGGCGCGGCTGCCGCGGCTACCGGCCTGACCTATAACGCCGGCATACTCTACGTCTACGACAACACCGCCAACACCACGCTCCGGTTCCTCTCTCCCACCATCGTCGTAGCGGTAGCGTCCGATACCATAGCCATGGGCGCGACGGCGAACTATAACCAGACCGAAATGATTAACGCGCTCCAGTCCACCACGGGCAGCACCACGCTGTGGGCCCGCAATGGTGCGGGTACGGCCGATACTACAGCCGATGTGCTGGATACCTACACCGAGTACTTCAGCACGGCCAGCAATACACCAACCCCGACGTACCCGATCAACAGCGCCAAGATACCGGTAAACAGCCTCAGTGGTGCGGTCAACGCCTTCGTCTTCCAGTGGACCTCCCCCGCGGCCGTCTCCACGACGGTGTACTACGACTACAACGTCCAGGTATACCTTGACGCAGCCGGCTTCATTCCCGTGGCGGGCAGCGCCACTACCGCCGCGCTTGGAGGAGTCACACCCTCGGGCGGCCTTTCCCTTGCTTCCGGCGGCCTGGCTGGTGGTGCCTTCGCTGGCGTTCCCGGCGAGACCTACTACTGGAGAGTCAGAGTTGACGCGGGCGCCCCGCTTGAAAGCTACTGGTCGGCCATGCAGACCTTCACGATTCAGCAGATGACGGCTATCGTACCCGTCATCTCCTCGCCTGAGAACGGCAAGTCCGTTGACAGTGTCAGCCCGGCCTTCTCCTGGAGCCCGATTTCCGGAGCTACCAAGTACAAGTTCGAGCTGTCCACCAACGCCGCTTTCGTCTCCACCGTCTACTCGACCGAAGTGTTAACAGCCGGCGCTATGCTGCCGACTACCATCACACTCGAACGCGGCGAGACCTACTTCTGGAGAGTCAAGGCTCTTGCACCTTCAGAGGGCGACTGGTCGACGGTTGCCAACTTCATAGTTGCCGAGTTACCGGCTGCTCCGACGCCACCCGTGGTAATTCAGCAGACACCTGCACCGGTAATCAACATACCGGCACCGCCTCCAGCACAGCAGATTGTGATTCCCGCCGCACCTGCGGAGGAAGTAATTGCTCCGGCCTACATCTGGGCGATAATCATCATCGGCGCTGTCCTGGTGATTGCGGTAATTGTCCTCATAGTCAGGACCAGACGTTCCGTCTAAGAATGGCTTAAAGGATAATCCTCCAGATACTCCGAGAGCCCCCCGAAATTCGGGGGGCTCTCTCTTTTTACCTGAACCTGATAAAGTTGTCATTGCGAGGGCATCCGAAAAACGTCATTCCCGACCTGATCGGAAATCCAGATTTTGAATAATTGGCTTGAATACTGGATTCCCGCTGGAGTTTACCCCGTACGCCGATACGGGGCGGGAATGACAGAATGAAGTTGGCGTCGGGCGTTTGGGGACAGCCCCCAATCTCAAATGATACTCTGTACGTTGCTGAGGGATTGCTTCGCCCCGATTTTATCGGGACTCGCAATGACAAAAGTATTTTAAATATCGTCCAGTCGGGGCGCCAGAATCTGCACGGCGACGGTATCACCGCTGCGCAGTAATTCCGTGCCCTCCGGAATACAGATAAGACCGTTGGCGCTGGCAATCGCCTGCAAACGGCTCCGGTTTCTGTAGAGCGCAACGCTGTAATTCCCCGCAGCGTCACGGGAGAGCGTGGCATCCTTGAATTCCGTCCAGGCACGGTGCCGGCTCTTCAGGTCCTCGGTAAGCCTGGCGGTAACCCTCTGGAGAGGATGCCTGGTATCCCCGCTCATGCGCAGTATCCCGGGCAGAGCAAGCTGAAGGAAAGCCATTTCGTTGCTGGCCGGCCCGCCCGGCAGGCAAAACACGGGCTTGCCCTCCCATATCCCGAAGGCAATGCCCTTACCCGGCCCCATGCGCACATGGTGAAACATCTCCCGCCAGCCAAGCTTGTCCAGCGAGCCGACAACAAGATCGCGCTCGCTGCCCCAGGCCCCACCGCTGGTCAGAATAACGTCAACACCCGGTAAATGCTTCTGCAGCTCCTGCTTGATGGCCTCCTCGTTATCGTTGACCACCGAAGAAACACGGGAGATACCGAAAGAAGCCAGCCAGGCCTCCATCGTGACCAGATTGCTCGCATACAGCTGGCCGGGGCTAAGGTCTGCACCGGGAGCCACCACCTCGTCACCGACCCCCACCACGGCTACCTCCGGCCGCCGGTAAACGCTGACCCGGTTGACGCCGGCGGCAGCCGCCAGTCCCAGGTAGCCCGGCAAAAACCTCCCGCCCTTGCTTACAATTGTCGCCCCCGCTTTTACCTCTCCCCCGGCACGCAGTATGTTCCGCCCCGGTTCCGCATCAGCTTTAACGCTTACCCCGTCCGCCGAAACCTCCTCGCAGAACTCGCCGGATACCACGGCATCGGCCCCGCGTGGTATCGGGGCGCCGGAGCATACCTTGACGGCGTTGCCCCTCTCCACCTCCCCATCGAACCTGGAGCCGGCAAAGACAGAGCCGGTGACCTTCAGAAATACCGGGGTTTGCATAGAGGCAGCCGCCACGTCAACAGATTTAACGGCAAAGCCGTCCTTAAGCGACACATCGGCCGAGGGATAACTCACCCGTGCCACGACGTCCGCGGCCGCTATCCGGCCGACACTCGTATCCGGAGGCATCTCCTCGACACCTACCGGCCGTACATTCGAAGCTATAAGATTAAAAGCTTCCTGGTAACCGACATAGCCGGTGCCCTCATCAATCTCGTAATAGTCCGTCTCCATGGCCACCTTTCTATTCTCAAGCTACTCCATTGTAGTATATACTCCATGCCTGAAGTTATTCAATATAAAGCCACAAGGTGGCGCCAGCTAAAGCGATAGCCTGCTATTGACTTTATTACAAAGAGATAGTAAAATTCGCCATGTGACCGTATACGGACATGCTTCCCATCCGCCAATATTTGCCCTCATCATATTATTTATCTCCCTGCTTGGCCTTGGTACTATCACCTCCACTCCGGCGGCAGCGTTCCCTGAAGCGGTCAAGTGGACGAGAGTCGGCATTCCCACCGGGGGCGAGGCAGGAAACTGGGTGCTGGCCGCCGACTCCGATGTCCGGCACCTGACCCTGGCTCCCGACGGCACTTTCTATGCCTGCGGCCAGGGCCTTACTTACACGCTGTATAAGTCCACCGACGGCGGCCTGAGCTGGGCTCATATCGGCAAAGTCCAGGACGCTATAGTGGACATCGCGGTATCACCTTATGATGCCGGCATTATATACTATGCCACCTCGTCAACGGTTTATCGCTCCGCCAACGGCGGCAAGACCTTCGCGCCGTTGCCAGGTCCCGGAGGGGCCGGAACCGACCATAGAGAGATAACCTCGATTGACGTTACCTGGTCGAACAACAATATCATCGCCGTCGGCACCAGGGACACCGATAGCTCCGAGTTCGGCGGCGTCTACACCCTGGACGAGGCAAGCATCATCCCCGCTTGGGTAGATACCGATATCGGCAGCTACGACGTCAATGCCGTGGCTTTCTCACCCGGCTCCGCCTCACACCGACAGCTCGTGGCCGTAATAACCGACGAGACGGATACTTTTATCGTCGCCAAAGACGGCGATGCCGGCTGGAGCGCTATCACGGGCCGTGCCCGACTGAACAGGGACAACTCGGGGACACCGACCTCTCTCGCGGTGACCGCCCCGGCGACGATTGCCTTCCCCGGTAACTACAACCCCGACCCCTCTTCGGGGAGCTGTGTCCTTTTCGCGGCCATCGATACCGGCGCGGGTGAAGGCGATGTCTATAAAATCGACTTTTTTAATGCGCCGGGGCTCTCAAATGCCACCGACCTGAACATCGACTGGGTTTTCGGGCAGAGCAACGTCGACGTTACCGGGCTTTCGGCCTGCGGGGACTACCCGTCCGTTATCCTGCTGGCCGGGGCCGCCGATAGCACCCGGACCTATGCCAGCACCGACGGCGGCACCAGCTGGACGAGAAGTCGAAAAGAGCCGACCGGCCAGTCCACGACCTGCGTGCTCCTGACACCCGATTTCGCCACTACCGGCAGGATGTACGCCGCCACCAGCGGTGTAGGCAGCGCCTTCTCTATCAGCCGGGATATCGGTGACACCTGGAACCAGCTCAGCCTGATTGATACTGCCATCGACACCATCGTCGACCTGGCGCCTTCACCCGCCTACGGCCAGGACAACACCCTGTTCATGCTCACCTTCGGCGGCGGGCACAGCCTCTGGCGCAGTCGGGACGGCGGTAATACCTGGGAAAGGACTTTGGCCAGTAGTATGGCCGGCGTGGACAGCCTGAACCTGGTGGCACTCCCGCCGCAATACGGTAATGACTGCCGAACGGTATTCGTCGCCGGGGAAAGTAACGGCAGTCCGGCCATCTGGCAGTCTACGGACGACGGCCAGAACTACCGGCGCCGGTTCACCCGTGATTCTACCACGAGCGCAGCGTTTCCCATTGACGCCTGGGCGATAGTCGACGAAACCACCTTCTTCATCGGGAGCTATGACGGCAGCCACGGAATGGTCTACCCGACGACCAACGGCGGCTTTTTCTATTCCGAGGGAGTCCCGGCGGGCAGCCAGCCCCTATACTCTCTGGCCCTGTCACCCGCCTACGAACGGGACGGCATCATCCTGGTCGGAAATACCAACGGCTGGGTTTTCTGGTCCGACGATAACGGGGTCTCATTCCAACCGCTGCCCGGTGACGCCGCCTCGCCGCCCCTCACCGACTCTATTGCCGTCGCCTTCGACCCCGAATTCGAGAGCAACCGCACCGTCTATGCCGCCAGCGCTACTGTCGACGGCGGGGCTTTCCGGTTCGTCATCGGCACCAGTACCGATTGGGAAAGCATCGACGATACCATGCCCGCCGGCACAATATTCAGCGGGCTGGCTGTCACTCAAGACGGGACTTTATACGCCGCCAACTACGATGAAGACGGCGGCATGGAACGCAGTCTCAATCCCGCATTCGCCCCCGGGGCATTTGAAACCGTCACCCGCGGCCTGGACGACGGCGCCACCCTGCACGGACTATGGCATTCCACCCACCGATTATGGTCGGTGGATACCACCAACATCAGGTTGATAACCTTCTATGACAGCCTGACAACGCCGGTAACCCAGGTTTCTCCGGACGACAGGGCATCGGGCATCGGCAGCCTTATCGACCACACTGTCAGGAACATCAGCGTCGACTGGGAGACGCTGGACGGCGCTACGAGCTACGAGTGGCAGTGTAACTACAATACCGACTTCTCCTCAATTCCCGACGGACTCGAAGGCACTACGGCGGCCAGTTCCGCCCGCCTGCCTTCCCTCGAGCCGGCCACTACTTACTACTGGCGCGTTCGCGCCAGCGCCCCGGTAACCGGTCCCTGGTCGGCGAAACGTACTTTTACCACCAGTCTGGATACCGAGTCTATCGCCCTCAAGCCGGAAAGTCCTTCCGCCGGCGCCAGCGGGGTGCCGGTGAAGCCTCTCTTCCAGTGGACGGCTATAGTCGGGGCGGATGCCTATGAACTGCTGGTTTCCGCCGATGCCGATTTTCACAGCCCCGCCATCGTCAGGACGGATGAATATGCCCTCCCGACCAATGCCTGGCATTGTGATATCAGCCTGGACTTCGACACGACCTACTACTGGAAGGTCAGGGCTACCAGCGCCAGCACCCGAAGCGCCTGGAGCTCCGCCGGCGTCTTCACCACGGAGTCGCCGCCGGAAGACACGGAGCCCCCACCAACCCCACCGTACCCCCAGGAGACGATACCGGAGATAACCCCGTCCCTGACCGCAACCCCCCTGCCGAACGCGCCATCGGTGATGCAGGTAAACCCGCCATTTGCGACGGCGCCATCCCAGGATGGTATCGCCCCGCCGGCCTTCAGCCAAACTACGAGCATTCCGGGCTGGGCAATCTATCTGGTGGGAACACTGCTCCTGACCATCATTCTGTCGTTAGTCATTATCCTGGCGATGGTCCTGAAGATGAGGCGTTTCTAGTATCCCCGCCGCGATTCCCGCAAGTGGCGAGGGAGGTCATTATTTAAGATAGAACATGGACAAGCAGAGTAGTCCCTTGACCCGGTTCCGAATTTACTTCTATGGTACCGCCCAGTAACCATACCCGTTCTTTAATTCCCATAAGGCCGAGTTTTCCGTTACGGGGCAGGTCGTCCATATTACCTTTAAGCTCAAAACCCTTGCCGTTGTCTCTGACGGTCAGATTTACACCGATTGCGGTAAATTCAACCAATACCTGCGCCTCCGTCGCTTGAGCGTGCTTTCTTATGTTATTGAGCGCCTCCTGGACGATGCGGAATAATGACAATTCGATTTCGCCCGTGAGGCGTCTCTCCTCACCACGTACGGTAAAATCAGCGATTATCCCCTCTGTATTCTCCAGGCTGTTTGTTAAAGAGCGCAACGCCGGTATCAGACCCAGGTCGTCCAGCAGCGAGGGACGCAGATTTTGTATAAAGCTGTGCATAGACTGTAATCCCTGGTTAAGAAGACTCTGAATGTCCTGCAGGGCTGAAACCTCTTGCGGCCCGAAATTATGTTGCTTCCGAAGCAGGTTGTCCACCCGCCGTGAAAGAGAACCCAGAATCTGGGCCATATCGTCATGGAGCTCGCGGGCGATATTTTTCCGTTCCGCCTCCTGAGCTCTGGTTATCTGCTGTAAATAGTAGCGCAGGTTATTTTCGAGGCTTTTACGTTCGCTGATATCAATAATAGTCTCTATAGCGCCTATTATCTGACCTTCGTCGTCCCTGATAGGGCTCGCTGTAAAGTGAAGCCACCTGCCCTCATCACCGAGGGCCGGGAAAAAATCTTCAGCTTCGTAAGCGCCTTCAATAAGAGGAGATTTTCTGCACTTGTCCTTGTAATGTACTTCAATTTCTTCAGCAGATGCTCCGCTCACGATTAAATCAGCCATACACGGTCTTTTTTCACTGTAAAATGCCTGCCAGTGGTCATCACTCCCGATTACATTCTCTCTTTTTTTTGAGGAGAGAGCTTCAATGGCATTATTCCAATGGGTGATTTTATGCTCTTTATCAATCACAAACGAAGGGATAGCCGAGCCATCTATAATTTTTGAAAGCGTTTTTGAACTCAGTGGCATATAATTATTGTGCCGATTCTATCTGTATTTTCTTGAAAAAGGATGGCTACACCAGCTCTTCGAGAGTAAACCAGCCTTTCTTTAAACCGTAAAGAACAGCCTCGGTGCGGGAGCCGACTCCCAGCTTATTGAAGATATCCCTCAAATGACCTTCAATCGTGCGATAGCTAAGATGCAGCCTGTCTGCGATATCCTTATTCGTCAGACCCTTGGCTGCCAGTCTGATTATATCAAGCTCCCGCTCACTGAGGTGCGTGGAGTCTTCTTCCAATACCGGCACCTTGTCAGGAAGTTTGAAATAGTTCATCACCTTCTTGGCGATGGAGGGGGCGAGGACCGGCTCTCCCTTGTGGATGGCTTTAACCGCGCGCACCAGCTCGTCACCGCTGACGGTCTTCAGCAGGTAACCGGCAGCCCCGGCTTTTAGCAGAGCGAAAACATACTCGTCATCATCATAAGCGCTGAGTATCAGCACGCCGGTACGGGGATTGGTCAGTTTGATTTGCCTGGTAGCCTCGATGCCGTTAAGCTTGGGCATGGCGATATCCATGATAACCACATCAGGTTTCAACTCGGTTACCAGCCGCACCACCTCTTCACCGTTGGCGCCCTCGCCGATTATTTTAAAACCTTTTTCGTCCTCCAGCAGTCGGCGGATGCCCTGGCGCGTTATCAGGTGGTCCTCACCCAGAATAATGCTTATGTCACTCATGAATTATTACCCGATATAATGATATCAGATATAAGAACCTGTACTCAAGCCTGGCGATACCTGCTGCATAATTACGTGTACATGTAACTTTTGGCCTAGTCCTTTACACCTGCTATATCAGGCGTTCTTGTGCCCTTTACGGCGGAAAACACCCTCCGAATGGAGTGGTTCCTGCAGGAGAAACAGGTGTAATAACGGGCGATACCGCACCACGGTAAGTAATAACCTTAAATCAGGAAGGTTATACAGGAGGTAAGCAAGTGGACACTGCTCTGGATTTCGAAACCATCCGCACCATTATCGAGAACAACGCCGGTAAGGTTGATTCTCTTATTGACAGCTACTTGGAGAAGAAGGAGCAACTGATATCTTTACTGCAGGATATCCAGGCCGAGTTCAATTATATCCCGCAGGATGTCCTTATCAAAATCAGCCAGAAGCTGGATATTCCCCTCAGCCAGGTTTTCAGCGTGGCCACGTTTTTCCAGGCCTTCAGCCTCCGGCCGAGGGGTCGCCACACCATCACCGTATGCCTGGGTACGGCATGCCACGTGAAAGGCGGCCAGAGACTCGTCGATAAGATGGAGAGAGATTTCGGCCTGAAACCCGGTGAAACCACGGAGGATGAGAGATTTACCCTGGAAACTGCCAACTGCCTGGGTTGCTGCGCCCTCGGTCCGGTAGTAGTCGTCGACGGAAAATACGAGAGCCAGGTAAATCCGGAAAAGCTCGATAAAATCCTGAAAAAGTACGAATAGGCAACAGGGGGCTGAAAAATGATAGAGCAGGTAAAGAAATTACTGGATAAAAAGCTGAAAAACGTCGAAGAACTAGAGCAACTTCGCCGGTCTATACTGGATAGCAAGGATGCCAGCCGCACCACCGTATCCGTATGCGGCGGCACCGGCTGCCGCGCCTCGGGTGCCGAAGCGGTCGTCGAGGCCTTCGCGGAAGAAATCGAAAAGCGGGAGCTCCAGGTAACGATAGAGTTCAGGGAAACGGGATGCCACGGTTTCTGCGAACGCGGCCCGGTCGTGGTCATCGGCCCGAAGAAGATATTCTACCAGAGGGTCAAGCCGGAGGATGTTTCGGAGATTATTACGGAGACCGTTCTCAAAGGTAACATTATCACGAGGTTGCTTTATACCGACCCCGCCACGAGCGAGGAAATTACCTACGAGTCGGACGTTCCGTTTTACAAGAGGCAGACGCGACTTATCCTGGGCGCCAACGGGGAGATAGACCCCACCGATATCGAACAATATATTGCCGCCGGCGGTTATTCTGCCCTTAGCAAAGCACTTTTCCAGTTGAACCCGGAAAAGATTGTCAATGAAATCACCAGAGCCGGCCTGCGGGGCAGGGGCGGCGGCGGTTTCCCCACCGGACGTAAATGGCAGTCCTGCCGCGCCGCCGAAGGCGATATAAAATACGTTCTCTGCAACGCCGACGAGGGCGACCCCGGCGCTTACCAGGACCGCAGCATTCTCGAGGGAAATCCCCATAGCGTCATCGAGGGTATGATTATCGGTGCCTATGCCATCGGCGCTCAACAGGGCTATATCTATGTGCGGAACGAGTATCCCCTGGCCGTAGAACATGCCAGGTTAGCCATAGAGCAGGCGATGGACTACGGCCTACTCGGCGAAAATATACTGGGCTCCGGTTTTAATTTTAAGGTAACCATAAATAAAGGGGGAGGCGCCTTCGTCTGCGGGGAGTCGAGCGCCCTGATAGCTTCTCTCGAAGGCAAAATAGGAGAGCCGAAAGCCAAATACGTCCACATGTCGGAAAAAGGCCTCTGGGACAGACCCAGCCTGCTGAACAACGTCAAGACCTGGGCTAACGTGCCGCTGATAATCAACAAAGGTGCCGACTGGTATTCGAAAATCGGCACGGCCGGCAGCAAGGGAACCATGATATTCTCCCTGGTCGGCAAGATAAATAACTCCGGCCTGGTGGAAGTACCCATGGGTATCACCCTGCGGGAAATGATATATGACATCGGAGGCGGTATCCCCGGAGGCAAGAAATTCAAAGCGGTACAGACCGGCGGGCCGTCAGGCGGCTGCATCCCCGAGGAGTTACTGGATACACATGTGGATTTCGACGAGCTGACCAAGCTCGGTTCCATGATGGGCTCCGGCGGCATGATTGTCATGGACGAGGACAACTGCATGGTGGATGTCGCCCGCTACTTCATCGAGTTCCTCAAAGGCGAGTCCTGCGGAAAGTGCATTCCCTGCCGTGAAGGTCTGGCCAAGATGAGCGATATTTTAAGCAGAATCACCCACGGCGAGGGCAAACCGGAAGACCTGGACACGATGATGGACCTGGCAGAGATTCTAAATACCGGGGCTCTCTGCGCGCTGGGGCGTACTGCCGCCAATCCCGTTCTCAGCACCATTAAATACTTTAAAGACGAATACATGGCCCATATTAACGAGAAGAAATGCCCCGCCGGTGTTTGCCGGGAGTTAATAACGTACAGTATCGACTCCGAAAAATGCACCGGTTGCGGCGTGTGCGCGCGTGCCTGCTCCACAAAAGCCATCAGCGGGAATAAGCGCGAGCCCCACGTGATTAATCAGGGTATGTGCATCAAGTGTGGAGTCTGCTATGACTCCTGTAAGTTCGGAGCGGTAATAAAACAGTAGAAGGAGGCTGTTCATGACCAAATACTGGATCAGTGGAGAGAAATCGGTCGATATAACTGACGCGGAAGATAATAATGTTGTGCACCTTTCCGTTGATGATAAAAATATCGCCGTGTCCGGCGGCCAGACCATACTGGAAGCAGTCCAGCGTATGCCCGGCATCGGCGATATCCCGGCCCTCTGTTACCATCCTGCGGTTCGTCCCTACGGCGCCTGCCGGCTGTGCACCGTTGAGGTCAGCGAAGACGGAGGTAAGAGCTTCAGGTTCGTGGCTGCCTGTCTTTACCCGGCCAGGGATGGCATCATTGTCAGGACAAATACCGAAAAGGTGAGGAAGCTGCGCAAAGGAATAATCGAGCTTCTACTGGCAAGGTGCCCTTCCGCCAAGGTGGTACAGGAACTGGCCAAAGAGTACGGAGTGGAAAAACCCAGGTTTGCTCTGGGAGATAACAACTGCATACTCTGTGGATTGTGCGTCAGGGCGTGCCAGGAGATAATCGGGAAGTCCGCGATAAGTCTGGTTAATAGGGGTATCTACAAGGAAGTCGCTGCCCCCTTCTACGCCTATGAACTGGGTGAAGAATGCATCGGCTGCGGAGATTGCGCCTTTGTCTGCCCCACGGGTGCCATTACCATGGGCGCCAACGGCAAGCCAACACTGCCAAAGGTAAAAATCCCCTACGCTGAAATCGGAGCCATGATGTCCAAAGAAAAGCTCTCTGCATCACAGGGCTAGATTAGATACTATCAGTCACCCGGAGGCACAGCCTGGCAGGCTGTGCCTTTTCTTTTCTTAAACACTTAAGCGATTATATGGGGACTGGAATAATTTGACTCCCTATCTGTAAAGCATTAAACTTTTTTCAGGGAAATCAACAGGGAGGGTAAATATGCCGTTAGTAACCATAAAAATCATTGAAGGAAGAACCGTCGAGCAGAAGCGGGGTATAGCCAAAGACGTTACCGAGGCGATTGTTAAAAACATCGGGTGCCCGCCCGCGGCAGTGCAAATCAACATCGTAGACCTTAAACCGGAGAATGTCGCCCAGGGCGGTAAATTATTCAGTGACGGCCGCTAACCGTCACAGAGGTAAGCAGTGAAAGTTCTGGGCATTATGGGCAGTCCGCGTATTAAGGGCAATACCGACCTGCTCCTCGACGAGGCCCTTAAGGGGGCGCAGAGCCAGGGGGCGGAAACGGAAAAGATTGTCGTGGACAAGCTCAAGATAGCGCCCTGCCGGGAATACTACGGGTGCCTGAAAGACGGCAACTGCGTCATCAGGGACGACATGGATGACCTCTACGCGAAGATACTGGTTGCCGACGTCGTCATCGTCGCTTCCCCCATATTTTTCTATACCGTCAGCGCCCAGCTCATGCTGCTGATAAGTCGCTGCCAGGCGCTCTGGGCGAGGAAATATGTGCTGAAAAACCTGGATATTCCTGTGAAAAAAGGCGCTTTTATAGCCGTGGGGGCCACGAAAGGTGCGAAACTCTTCGACGGGCCGAAGCTGACGATTAAATACTTCTTCCAGGCGATTAACGCCGCGTACACGGAAGAGCTTTTAATAAGAGGCGTCGACAAGAGAGGCGAGATTAAAGAACATCCCGACGCCCTCGCCGACGCCTACGAAATCGGCAAAAAACTGGCCGCCGGTTAGCCCGCTTTGATATCCCCCCGGATGCTGATGGTGATATCCCTGAAGGGAACGACATTGCCGCTGGCCAGGATGGCCTGCTTGGCCATGTGCACCAGACCGGAGCAGCAGGGGACCTCCATATGCAGTACCGTCAGGCTCTTGATTCCGGACTGTTTTAAAATCTCGTTCAATTTTTGCTGGTGAGCCTGGAAATCGTCCAGCTTGGGGCAGGCCACCAGTAAAGCCGCATTATCCCCGAGGAAGTCCCGGTGAAAACCGGCGTAAGCAAAAGGCACGCAGTCGGCCGCCAGCACCAGGTCCGCGCCCTTTAAAAACGGCGCCGTCGGCGGGACGAGCGTCAACTGCACCGGCCAGTGGCCCAGCCTCGACTTAACCACCGCCCGGGGAGCCTCCGCCACCGGTGCCGCCGCCCCACCCTGTCTCTCGAACTGCGTAACAGTAGCTGAAGAACAACCGCAGGGGAGCTTATCTTCGGCCTTTTCCGACTCCAGATGTTGCTCCACCGCCGCCTCATCGAACTCTTCAGCTTCCCTATCCTCGATGCTGATGGCCCCCTGCGGGCAGTCCAGGCAGTTGCCGAGTCCGTCGCAGTACTTCTCGCTGATAAGCTTCGCCTTGCCGTCGATAATCTGTAGCGCCCCCTCGGCACAGGAGATAATGCAGGCCCCGCAGCCGTTACACTTATCCTCATCGATTTTAACTATCTTTCTGACTGTCTTCGTTACCATTCCGTTCCTCCCCTGATCTCTTTAGTTTTCACCCTTCAGGGCCTTCCACCGCTCCTCTCCCAGGCACTGGCGCGCCGAGGGGCACCACTCGATACAGGACGGTGTTTGCTCTTTGTAAACGTACTTGCCGCATTTTTTGCACTTAATCCTGAGTTCGTCGGAGAACATTTCAACTTCAGCGCCGCAGTTCGGGCATTTATATAAGGCTGCCCGCAGGTTCCTGATATCCTGTCCGGGGCACTTGGTGTTCATTGTTAACACCTCCTCAAGTAGCGGGCTGTTTCTTTCTACAACAGTATATTACACGATAAACGGCATCGCTCACTATGACTTAAGTCACAACACAGCCTGATTCTAAATCTCTACAAGTCCTTCCCATTCGTCTTATATTGTTTTACCGTTTAACCTCACCCCATCTTAGCCTCACCCCCTTAATCCCCCTCTCCAACGTGCTTCCAAGTGCAAGAGGTTGCCTCTAACTGGTCGGAGAGGGGGAGAGAAATTGAGAGGGGGCTTCGCCCCCCCATCTCACCATATAGTCCCCGCTCCAGCCAATTTTCACTCTGGTTTTAAACTATGCTTCAGGCTGGAGAGGGGTCGGGGGTGAGGTATAGAAAGGTTAAGAACAGACAGAGTGAACGCAGACCGTTCCATAGTTTGACTTATCACAGCGCAAAGTGCTATACAGAAATAGCACCCTACAGAACTTCAGCGGAGGACACTTTATGAAAATCACCAGAATAGAATGCATACCCGTCTCAATGCGCTTTGCCAAGCCGATGAAGATGGGAGGAGGTACTGCCGATTGCGCTGATGCCGTCGTCGTTAAAATACATACCGATGAGGGGATTACCGGAGTAGCCGAGACAGGTGATACTTCTCCCTGGTACATGGGCGAGAGCCAGGACTCCATCATGCATAACATCAACAAAGTCTTCGGTCCCCAGATTCTCCTCGGCGAGGACCCCTTCAACATCGAGAGAATCGTGGCGCGGATGGACAAGGCCGCCAGGGTCAATAATCAGTCGAAGGCGGTCATCGATTACGCCCTGCACGACATCATGGGCAAGGCGCTGGGAGTCCCCGTCTACAAACTCCTCGGCGGCCTCTCCAACGAGAAAATAGCGCTCGCCTTCGTCATGTCCTCAGGCACGACCGACGAGGTAGGGGCGGAAGGAAAGAGCCTGGTAAAAGCCGGCTTCAAAGGCCTGAAGCTGAAGGTCGGCGCCAGGACGCCCGACGAAGACGTAGAGCTGGTCGCGGCCTTAAGAGCCGCCGTAGGCGGCAGCATCAAAATAATGATCGACGCCAATGGCGGCTGGCTGTATCACCAGGCGCTTTACGTACTGAAGAAAGTGGCCAGGTACGATATATACGTCGCCGAACAACCCGTGCCGTGGTGGGATATCGACGGGCTGGCACGCCTCCGCAGAAAGGTAGATGTGCCAATATTCCCCGACGAATCGGCTGCCGAGCTCAACGACCTGATTAAGATTATCCAGCGGGATGCCGCGGACGGGTTTTTCCTCAAGGTGCCCAAGGCCGGCGGCATACTGAAGTCTCAAAAATGGGTATCCATCGCGCAGTCGGCCAACCTTCCGGTAATGTGCGGCTGCATGATTAACTCCGGCCTCGGCGCCGCCGTCGAGGCGCACTTCCTCGCCGCCACCGATTGGATGGGGAAAATCGAACAGGAAGCCATCGGCCCCCTGAACCTGTATAACATACCCGACACAGTCAGCACGCCGCTGGAGAATGACCTGGCCGTAAAAGTGCCCCGGTATGAAAACGGCTTTCTCTATCCGCCCCACGGGCCCGGCCTCGGCGTGGAACTGAACGAGGCTGCCGTGAAGAAACTGGCAACTCCCGGCAAGAGCCCGACGGCAATAGGCAAATAAGATACTCCACCTCATCGCCCCTCCGGGCCCGATAACGGATTGACAACGCCATACGCAGTGGTGTAATGTAGTGGTGCAAAAAAGGAAATCCCGTTCCATATTGCGAAACGCTATGACGGATACGAACCTGAAACCACCAGCGGTGCAGTCCATTTATCGGGCCGGCAATATTCTTCTCTGCCTCGGCAATGGTGTCAACTCCATTACCGAAATTGCTCACCACTGTCGTTTAAGCAAGTCCACGGTGCACAGACTTCTCAAGGCGCTTGAAGAGTCGGATATCGTATCCCAGAACCCTATCAACCATCGTTACAACCTGGGGCCCCTCATCACCCAGCTCGCCTCAAAACCGCAGAACACTCACGAGTACCTGATTACCAGTTCCTACAATGAAATGAGACGATTATCGGACATTTCCGAGGAGACGATAACCATAGGTATCATGACGGGAATTCAATACATCCACCTTCATGATATTCAGAGCAAGCATGACCTCAGGGTAACCGAAGAAGGCAGAAGAATCAGGCCGCTGTTCATGGGAGCCACCACCAAAGTGCTGCTCTCACAGCTTAACGACGATGAGCTGGAAATAGTCCTTAAACACATCAAAATCACGCCGGTCACCGCCAATACGGTAACCGATAAGGATGTACTGATAGCCCAATTGAAGGAAATCAGGAAAAGAGGTTATGCCGTCAGCTATGGGGAAACGGTCGTCGGCGCCCTGTGTATATCCGCCCCCCTGAATTATATCCTGCCGGCTGCTTTGAGCATCGTAGGGCCGGAGAGCCGTCTTAAATCCAGGGTAAACGAACTCGTTAAAGAAATAATGGCGAGCGCCGACCTTATCTCCAAAAACATCGCGGGAATTTTCAGGACGAAGGAGGTAGTTGCCTATGACCGGATAAAAACTTGAAAAGCGCTATTTGGAAATTTAATTATGGAGGTCCAAATCGTTAATGAAAAGACTGTTATTAATACTAGTTGCTACGGCAATCGTCTTAATGTCAATGGGCACGATTGCATCCTGCACCAGCGAAGCCACACCTGCTAAGGCTACCGTATTAAGGCTAGCGATACCCTGGCCCCCGGGCGACCCCGTCACCAACAATATTGAAGTTTTCATCAAGAATTTCAATGACCAGGCCAAAGGCAAATATGTCATAGAGCTTCATCCAGGCGAGTCGCTGGTAAAACTCGGTGACGCTATGGACGCCGTGAGAACAGGGGCGGTCGAGATGGTCGGCTTTCCTATCGGGTTTCTTGCCAACCTTGACCCGGCTTTCGCCGCCGCCGAAGTTCCCTTCCTGGCAAACAACGTCGAGGCTGACGCCGCCATGCAGGTAGAGACGATGCCTCTATATGATTCGGTAATGACAAAGAAGTTCAATTCCAAGCCAGTTGTCTCCTTCACCTGTCTGGCTCTGGATGTTATCAGCACCAAGCCTGTAAAAACGGCCGCCGACTGGAAAGGCTTATTGTGTCAATCAGTATCGCCACAATCCGGCAAGTTCATCGAGTACATGGGCGGTTCCGCCGTTCCTATGCCCTTCCCAGATGGCTATCAAGGGATCCAGAAGAAAGTAATCGACGCCAGCACGCAGTCATCTTCGATGATGATTATGTTCAAGATGAACGAAGTGGCTAAATATGTCCTGCGCGGCTATCTCATTCCCGCCAGCCTGATGTTAGCCATTAACCTGGATGCCTATAACAAGATGCCTAAAGATATGAAGGACCTGATTGTCAAACTGGGCAAACAGGCACAGACGGAAACCAACAACTTCTTCATCAACGTCGCTCAGCAAAATACCAAGACGTTGACCGATATGGGTATTACGGTCTATAACCTGCCCAAGGCTGAGCGCGATGCCTGGGCGAAGACCGTACAGCCGTATTGCGACGAACTGTATAAGAGCATGGGCGATGATTTTGCCAATAAGCTCAAGAAAATCGCCGCAGACGCCAATAAAAAATATCCGTACAAGGAATAAAATAGAACAAACATAAGTAACTCCACCGGCTTGTTGTTTGTTCGGTTGTCCATCCTGGTTGGCGGGAAGTCCGGCAATAGTCGGACTGGTCCTGCCAGCCGGGGTTGGATTTTGAAACCGTATCCGTCCACGTAAATCAATCGTTTGACAAGGTGTGTATACAGTTGCTTAAGAGAGTATTGCTGAAACTGGATAGTATCGTTGAGCGGGTAGGTAATTGGGGACTGCTCAGCAGCGGCATCCTTATATTGATAATGTCTTTCCTCAGCACCTATGCCGTGGCAAGGCGTTATTTACTCAATAACCCGGAACCATATTCCTATGAGCTGAGTACCATATTTCTCACCGCCTGTGTCGTCCTGGCTGTTTCCGGTTTGCAGAGGTACAAACGGCATCTCCGTGTTGATTTCATTGCCAACTATTTTTCGCCGACCTGGCAGACTGTCTTTCTGGATATTATCGGCCCTCTCATGGCTTTAGTATATGTGTCCATCATAACCTGGCAAAGCTGGGATAATGCCTTGTATTCCTTTAACATCGGCGAAACCAGTCAATCGGTCTGGCAGGAGCCGATATATCCGACCAAGTTCGTGATTCCCATCGCGATGTTCTGGCTTTGCCTGGTGCTCATCGCCCAGATAACGCGAGGATTAATAACCGTGATAAAAGCTGTCGGGCTGAAGGCCCACCCGGACGAAAACGGTAACAACTCCGCAGTAACCCTCCCTAAGGAGAATCAATAGTGTTGGACCCGCAAATAACCAGTATTATCTGTGTCGCCGGCCTGTTTATCTTGATGATGCTGGGCTTACCGATAGTCTATTCGCTGGGATTCATCGCCGTAGTCGGGGCGCTTTTATCTTACGGCACCCCCGCCCTCCACATGGTAGGGTCAACCCCATTCAGTGTATTATTCAATCTAGCCTGGACTCCCCTTCCGTTGTTCGTGCTACTGGGTGCCATTATCGCCGAATCGGGCATGGGGAAAGACCTCTTCCACGCCGCCGCTAACTGGCTTTCCCGGGTCCGCGGCGGCCTCATCGTGGCCAGCATCATTGGAGAAGCCATGCTGGCAGCCACACTGGGCACCAGCGCCGCCACCATTATCGTGGTAGGCAAAGTGGCCGTCCCGGAATTCGAGCGGCAGGGTTACCACAGGGGATTCAGCCTTGGCGCTTTATTAGCCGGGGGCGTGCTGGGACCGCTGATTCCGCCCAGCGCCACTTTTATCATCTATGCGGTCCTGACCAACGTTTCTCTAGGCAAGCTTTTCATCGCCGGAATAATGCCGGGTTTACTGCTGGTTCTTTTTCTATCGGTACCCGCTATACTGTTCTGCACGCTGAGACCCGGCCTGGCTCCCAAAACATACAGCGTCCCCTGGAGAGAGCGAATCTCTTCCTTAAAGGGCGTCTGGCCGATAGCCATTGTTATGTTCAGTATTTTAGGCTCCATTTACTTCGGGATAGCCACTCCCACCGAGACTGCCGGGGTAGGATGTTTTGTGGTCCTGTTGATAGCTGTCCTGGCTTTTCGTATGCGCTGGAAGGGTTTACGCGCGGCGTTAATGGAAGCAGCGACGGTAAACGGCCTGATTCTTTTTATCATTATTGCGGCCTCATTCTTTACCTACGTTGTCGGCAGCACCAATGTCGCTTCGCACTTGCAGGATATAGTCGGTTCCTCGTCCCTGTCTCCCATGATGGTCATAATAATTATCAATGTCATCCTGATAATTCTTGGAGCCATATTAGACCCCATTACCATCACCCTGCTTACGGTTCCCATCTTCGTCCCCTTGATTGTCAGCCTGGGCATGGACCCCATCTGGTTCGGGGTGTTATTCTGCGTCAATACCCAGATAGGCCTTATCACGCCACCCATGGGAGTGGATTTATTCGCCGTGAAGACAATCTTTAACATCCCCACCGCAGATATCCTGCGTGGCGTGATGCCTTTCCTGATTTTCGAGCTGCTTTTCCTGGTTCTCATCATAGCCTTTCCCCAGTTAAGCCTCTGGCTCCCCGGTTTGATGATAGGTAAGTAACATAGCTTCCGAATGTGAGGTAGATTATGAGCAACAGCACACCGATTGAAAAACTGGCCGCCAACGCGCTGGAGACACGTTTTGAAAATTTCGACCGGGAAACGCTGGAGAGCACCCGGTACCGCATCATCGATACGGTGGGCTGCCTGATAGGCGGCTCTACCGATACGGGCAATCCCGAGCTTGCCGGGCTCTTACGGGACGAGGGAGGCAAGGAAGAGGCCACCATCCTGGTTCACGGCGGTAAGGTGCCTGCCGGGAACGCCGCTATGGTCAACAGCGTCATGTCCCGCTCTTTCGATTTCGAGCCGGTGAGTCCCCTGGTGGACGGGGTAAATACGCCGGGGCACATCAGTGGCACTACCGTACCGACGTCCATCAGCATGAGCGAGGCCGTGAATGCCAGCGGACGGGAGATGATTACCGCGTTGCTCGTCGGGGATGACATCGCGGCGCGCATCCTGGCTGCCTCCGGCTTCGGCTTTACCCTGGGCTGGGACGGCACCGGAACGGTAAACGCCTTCGGGGCGGCGGCCATCGCCGGACGGCTTCTGGGACTGGACCGGCTACAGATGAGAAACGCCTTCGGCATCGTTCTCAACCAGATTGGCAGCACCTTCCAGATAATCTGGGACGGCACCACGGCCTTCAAGCTGCCGCAGGGACTATCGGCACGGGCGGGCGTTTTCTCCGCGCAGCTTGCCAAAGCCGGCTGGACGGGCCCGGAAGACGCATTGTTCAGCAAGTTCGGCTACTACAAGATGTTCACCGAGGGCTGCCAGAAACCGGAAGACCTGAGCCGTGACCTGGGCAGGGTGTACTACGCCGACGGCACCATCAAGCCCTATCCCTGCTGCCGCATCCCCCATGCCGCCATCGATTGCGCCCTGGCGATAGTGCGCAAGCACGGTATCAAGGCGGAAGACATACAGGCAGTCAATCTAGACCTCGCCCAGGGGGGCATCGACCACATCTGCGGCAGTCCGTTCAAAATCGGGGCTTTCCCGCACGGCAACGCCGCCTTCAACTATCGGTACGTGGTAGCGACGGCGTTTCTTTACGGGGGCGTCAGACCGGAGCACTTCACCGAGAAGGCGATACGCGACCCGCGGATAACCGACTTCATCGGAAAGATTAAGCTCACGTCCAGCGCCTATGTCAAATTCGAAGCCGCCAAACTGACCGTTACCCTTAAAGACAGCCGGGAGTTTACCGATTCCTGCGAGGTAGCTAAAGGCGACCCCCGCCATAACCCGATGTCCAGAGAGGAGATAATCGCCAAATTCTGGACTAACGTTGAGTTTTCGCAGAAGATATCAAAGCAGAAGGCAACGGAACTGCTCCAGACGCTTCAAAATCTGGAAGAACTTGACAGCGTCAGGAAACTGATACCGCTGTTAGTTCCCTGAGGAACGCTTGATATTAACCCCTCTGCACCAGCTCGATGAGCACGTTTTCCGCGGCGCCGGGGTGAATAAAGGCTATTTTAGCGTTAGGGAGTAACATCGGCTCTTCGTTTTGCAGTTTTCTACCCTGCGCTTTTAGAGTCTTCAGCTCTCCGTCAATATCATCGGTGGCGAATGACACGTGGTGTAAGCCGCCTTTCTTTTCTTCCAGGAATCTGGCAAAGCTGGTGCCGGGTTTCAATGGCTGGAGAAACTCCAGCGTGATATCGCCGGCTCTGACCAGGACGGCTTTGAACTCCCCACCCGGCCCTGCCATTTCCTCCACGAGCTTGAAGCCGAACATCTCGGAATATACCTTGAGGGCTTCATCGGCATCCTTAACGACAATGGCAATGTGGTCGATTTTCTTTACCATTTTTTCCTCCTCATTGTTAGCTTGAGCTATATGACCAAATATAAAATTATGGTAACCCGCCCTCTTTGTCCCCCTCCCTTCGAATTAAGGGAGGGGGAATTAATAGAAGAGGGGCTTCGCCCCTCTTAAACACCCCTTATTGATAATCACTTAGAACGGGAAGATGGGCGGCAGTTCGCGGACTTTGTCCTCCGTCAGCGTTCCCGGCATGGCCTCAACCAGCTCTTCCGGCGTCCACCGGCCGTCTTTTTCAAGCACCCGCTCCACCGGCGGCGGGTCGTTATAAATACCGATATGCCCGTGCCAGACCTCGAAGACGCAGCCGTTGACGTTATCCGCCTTGTCACTGGCGAGGTAGACGACCAGACCGGCGACATCCTCCGGCAGGTTTAGCTCCAGCATCTGCTTCACCCGCTTCTCGGCCAGCTCTTCCCCCCACATCTTGGCCCACGCCTCTTTAAGTCCCCCCTTCTTGACCATATCCACAAACCCCCGCGTACCGGCCACCGGCCTGATGGCATTGCAGGTCACGCCGTACCGCCCCATATCCCGCGCTACCGTGCGCGTCAGGCCGACGATGCCCTCCTTGGCAGCGGAGTAGCTCGCCTGCCCCATATTGCCCAGCCCGGCGTGAGAAGACGTATTGATAATCCTGCCGTAACCCTGTTTCCTCATAACCCTGCAGGCGGCGCGGGTGCAGTAGAAGGTGCCGTAGAGATTGGTCTTTATCACGGAGTCCCATTCCTCATCGGAGATGTTATAGACCATGCGGTCGCGCGTGAAACCGGCGTTGTTCACCAGTACGTCGATGCGGCCGAAGCTGTCCACCGCCGTTTTGACGATGCTCTCCGCCCCGCCGGCAGTGGCCACGCTGGCATAGCTGGCAACCGCCTCGCCGCCCGCCTTCTTTATCTCCTTAACGACCTCGTCGGCCGGGTTTGTAGAGGCGCCGCTGCCGTCGATGGCCGTGCCCAAATCATTTACAACAACTTTAGCCCCCTGCGCCGCCAGTCCTATAGCTTCAGCGCGTCCCAGGCCTTTTCCGGCTCCCGTTACCACAGCAACTCTTCCTTTTAATAGCTCGCCCATCGATGTCTCCTAATATATTATCTCTTTGTCGTCCGCTCGTGGTGAGCCCGTCGAACCACGGGAACCCTCCCTTCGACAGGCTCAGGGTGAGCGATTAATGTCATTACCGGATGACCCCTTTTTCCTTGAAAGCGGTCACGTCGTCCCAGCTATATCCCAGTATTTCGGTAAGGACCTCTTCCGTATGCTGACCGAACTCCGGGGCAGTGCTGCGCAGCGTCGGCGGGGTCTTGCTGAACTGCCACGGCGGCATGATTACCTTGAGCTTTTTCCCCGCCGGGTGGTCGATTTCCCGGAAATACCCGTTTGCCCAGGGGGTGGGGTCGGCGGCGACATCGGCCGGCGTCTTGACCAGCGTCCAGATGATATCTTCTTTGCTCAAGCGCTCCGCCCATTCGTCCCTGGTCCGTGACTTGAAGACTTTGTCCAGTATCGGGATTAAAGCGTCGTGGTTTTCCATACGCAGCTCGTGGGTGCGGAAGCGGGGGTCGTTCTCCAGTTCGCATATATCGAGCGCCCGGCAGACTCCCGACCAGTATCTGTCGCCCTGGATGCAGGCCAGCTGCAGCCAGTCGCCGTCGGCGCACTCGTAGCTGTTAAAGATGGGGTTGCTCTGGCAGGTGCGGGATACTCTGGGATATTCCAGGCCCGTCGCCAGAACGGACGACAGCACGATGCCCATCGACCATATCCCCCCGCCGATGAGGGAGACGCAGACTTCCTGGCCTTCGCCGGTGCGCTCGCGGTGGAAAAGGGCCATCAGGACGGCGCAGGCCGCGTACATGCCGGTGGTATTATCGCCGAAACCCGGCAGCTGGAAGGGTAATGGCGTGCCCGGCTCACCCAGCGCCGCCATGACGCCGCTCCGCGCCCAATACCCGACGAAGTCGTAGGCACCGACGTCCTTCTCCGGGCCGTGAAGTCCGTATCCGCTGAGATGCGTATAAATGATGCGGGGGTTGATTTTCGATATCGTCTCGTACTCCAGCCCGAGGCTTTTCAGGGCGTGTGGCCGGAAGTTGCACACGAAAACGTCCGATTTCTCGACCAGTTTATAGAGTATTTGCTGCCCTTCTGCCTGCTTCAGGTCCAGGGTGATGCCCTTTTTATTGAAGTTATAGAACTCGAACACGTAGTTAATATCGTAAATCGGCACGTTGCCGCTTATTTTTAAAATACCCCGGGTCTGGTCCCCGGCTCCCGTCCTTTCCACCTTGATGACCTCGGCGCCCATATCTGCCAGGATACGGCAGCACACGGGGGCCAGTCCCGCCTCGCTGACGTCCAGCACTCTTATCCCTTCGAGAGCCATTTTCATATCAGGATTACCTCCTCTTGAGATTGCTCAGCGATTATTCTGTCATTGCGAGGAGTCCCTCACAAGTGGAGGACGACGAAGCAATCCGTATCCTGGTATGGCGGATTGCTTCGCTTCGCTCGCAATGACATATCGACTACTTCTCATTGCCGACGATGAAACAACTGCAAACGCCCGTGCCGGCGTTCCCGCCCAGGTTATGGGTCAGGCCCAGGTGCGGATTTTTTACCTGCCGGGGGCCGGCCTTACCCTGCAACTGCTTATAGACCTCGTACATCATTCTCAGACCGCTGGCTCCCAGCGGGTGGCCGAAGCATTTCAGACCGCCGTCGGTATTGACGGGCAGCTCGCCTTCCAGGGTAAATGTCCCGGCCTCGATATCCTCCCGCGCCCGGCCCCTCGTGCTGAACCCCAGGTCCTCATAGGCAATCATCTCGTGGATGCTGAAGCAATCGTGCACCTCGGCACAGCTTAGCTCTTTGCGCGGGTCTTTAATTCCAGCCTCGGCATAGGCCGCCCGGGAGCCGAGGACATTCTCCTCGATATGCACGAAGTCGTAGTCCTGCCGCATGGCGCCCTGCCGCGCGCCGACAGTTACCTGCAATGCTTTGATATAGATGGGGTCATCACGGAAGTTTTTCGCCATGTCGGCGCGGGTGACTATGGCCACCGCGGCGCCGTCGCTGACGCCGCAGCAGTCGAACAGTCCCAGCGGCCAGGCGATAATCGGGGCGTTGACCACCTGCTCGATGGTCAGCTCGTTCTGGAAATGCGCCTTGGGGTTGAGGCTGCCGTTGTGGTGGTTCTTCACGGCAATCCGCGCCAGCAGTCGCTTGCCTTCTTCAGGTGGAATATTGTAGTCGTGAAAATACCTCGTCGCCAGGTAGGCGAAAGACGCCGGGGCGCTGTAGCCGGGGCCGATGCCTGTGCTCACGTCCTGGTTATCCCCGACGACGCTGGGGCCCTTGACGCCCGTCGCCCCCGAATCTTTGAGCTTCTCCACCCCTACCGCCAGGGCGACATCGCAGACTCCGGCGGCCACGGCATAGCTCGCCGCCCGCAGGGCTTCCGAGCCGGTGGCGCACATATTCTCCACTCGGGTCATGGGTATGTACTGTAGCTGTAAAGGCGATAGCGTGATGGCGCTGAGTCCGGAAAATACCGTGCCTATCCAGGCCGCCTGGATATCTTTAGGCCCGATGCCCGCGTCTTCAAAAGCCTCGTAAGCGGCCTCGACGACAAGGTCTTCCACCCCTTTATCCCAGCGCTCCCCGAACTTGGTGCAGCCCATGCCCACGATGGCTACTTTATCTTTAATTCCGTCCATATTCGCTCCTTCCAATCAAGCCCACCCGGCAAGCCACAAACGAGGTTGTCTAGTGACCACCATACGGCTTACTCTAAATGTCATTGCGAGGCATGAAGTGCCGAAGCAATCCGTTGTCACGGGTAGCGGATTGCTTCGCTACGCTCGCAATGACGTAGTGTTCCTAAGTGACTTCCCAAACCGGCTTAGCCTTCCAGAAATAGTTGTGTATACCCCGACTATAAAACATTTTCCTGAAGGTCATCTCCAGCTTCATACCGACCGCCACCTCACCGGGCGGGCAGTCGGTCAACTCGCATATCAGCCGGCCGCCGCCATCGAAATCGATAACGCCGTTAACGCCGGGGGAATTCAGGGTGGGCTGAAGCTGGTCGATGGCATAGCTGAAGAGCGTGGCCTGCTTATCGGAAAACTTGTATGGCTCGAATTCATCTTTGGCCTGGCAGTTGACGCATACCCTGGACGTCTGCCCTATCTGGGAAATCTGGGGGGTCCCGCACTTCTTGCATTTAGCCCCGTAAAGCGCGGAAATCGCCTTTCGCTCCCGCCAGCGACCCGGCAACGAGAGCGGCAGGCGCTCCGGCAATGTGGAAGCCTCAGCGTGTACGAGATTACGCCAGGTGGCGTATTGCCCGTAGCTGATGGCTATCTTTCCCGCCAGCTTATCGGAAATAAGCGACTTTTTCTGAATCCTTTCGATTTCGTCGGTAACGCGGAGGACAAAAGCATCACAGCCGTCTCCGTAGCCGGCGAGGAGAACCCGGTCACCCGCCTGGGACTTTTCAAGGGCCGCCGCCAGCATCAGCAGCGCCGCCGCCGTGCCCGTATTGCCGATATCGTTATACAACGGCTCCTGCACCTGAGTTTTATCGAACTTCATCCGCCGCGCCAGGCCGGAATGCTGGCGGGAATCGGAAGCGTAATAGACCACTTTAGAAAAATCCGCCGGGGTGAGCTTGTATTTTTTCATCACGCCGGAA
>DATLAD010000027.1:0-7420 GCA_035527575.1 Dehalococcoidales bacterium | reverse complement strand
TAGGTGTTTCGACTGCTCATCGCCAGGCCGTCGGGCTCACGCAAAGTGGGGCAGGTGATTATTTCCAGGTTCATATTGAGGTCGGCCACCATCTTTTTGATGACCAGTAATTGTTGGGCGTCCTTCTGCCCGAAATAGGCTCTCTCCGGCTGGGCGATATTGAAGAGCTTGGCGACAACGGTGGTCACGCCGCGGAAGTGGCCGGGACGGACGGCACCCTCCAGCACATCGGTAATCGTACCGACCTCCACCCAGGCATCGTAACCCTCCGGGTACATCTCTTCGGTCGCCGGCATAAAAACGATATCGGTAATCGGCTCCAGCATTGCCAGGTCGCGCCTGGTATCGCGGGGATAGCTCTTAAAGTCTTCCTTGGGGCCGAACTGGGTGGGATTGACGAAGATGCTGACCACCACCGATTTGTTTTCCGCCCTGGCCTGCCTCACCAGCGACAGGTGACCATCGTGGAGATAGCCCATCGTCGGCACGAAGCCGACAGGCCCCTTAAGCTTCTTCCGTACCTGCCGCATATCGGCAATGGTTTCAACGACTTTCATAAAGTCCGCCTGCGCGTGAAAAGGGTAGGGGAATATCCTGAAAAAGCTGAATAAGGGCTTACTTATCCAGCTCGGCTAATACGCTTTCGTCCATGGGGAAGCTCTGGGCTTCGGTGGGGAATTTGCCGGACTTTACCTCTTCATGATAGGCGGATATAGCGCTAGACATAATGTCGGCCAGTCTGGCGTATTGCTTGGCATGCTTGGGAACGAAGTCGGTATACGAACCGAGGATATCGTTGATTACCTGCACCTGCCCGTCGCAGCCGGCACCGGCGCCGATACCGATGGTCGGCACGCTTATTTTCTTGCTGA
Source organism: Dehalococcoidales bacterium (assembly GCA_035527575.1). Taxonomy (GTDB): domain Bacteria; phylum Chloroflexota; class Dehalococcoidia; order Dehalococcoidales; family RBG-16-60-22; genus JAFGPF01. Next base: position 6,548 of record DATLAD010000027.1, on the reverse strand, counting down.
TGAGAGCGGCAAGCGGGGCGGGAACGGTCTCCAGCACCACGGCAAAAGCCCCGGCTTCATCAAGCGCTCTGGCATCGGCCAGCAACCTGGCGGCCGCCTCCGGTGTCTTACCCTGTATCTTGTGGCCGCCGAGCTGGTTGATTGACTGAGGGGTAAGCCCGATATGACCCATCACCGGAATACCGCAGTTAACGATTCTCCGCACCGTTTCGGCTACGTTCACGCCGCCCTCGAGTTTGACCGCCTGGCAGCCCGTTTCCTGCAGAAAACGCGCCGCGTTGCGCAGGGCTTCTTCCAGGCTTACCGTATAGGTCATGAAAGGCATATCGCCGACCACCAGCGCTTTGCTGGTGCCTCTGACTACCGCCCTGGTATGGTGAAGCATGACATCCATGGTCACCGGTATCGTCGAATCGTAACCGAGGACCACCATGCCCAGGCTGTCACCGACCAGTATAAGCGGCACTCCCGCCTGGTCAACCAGCTTGGCGGTAACGTAATCATAGGCGGTGAGCATGGATATCTTCTCACCCTTTTTCTTCATCTCTTTTATCTGGCTAATCGTAACCCGCATGGCAGCTCCTCAGGCAAAGATTGTCTCATCCAGCCTGGCGACAATGGCATTTTTCTCATCGACATGCACTATCTTCGGCCGGTAGTTCTTCGTCTCCTCCTCGGGGACCTGGGTATAGGTCAGGATGATGACGAGGTCGCCCCTGACGGCCAGCCGGGCAGCGGCACCGTTCAGGCAGATTCCGCCGCTGTTTTCTTCCCCTTCGATAGCGTAGGTGCTGAAGCGGGCGCCGTTGTTGATATTGAGCACATGGACATGCTCGTAGGGGATGATGTCGGCCGCTTCCATGAGCTTCCTGTCGATAGTGATGCTTCCCTCGTAATTGATGTTGGCGTCGGTAACAGTGGCCCGATGGATTTTACTTTTCAGCATAGTTCTCATTGTACTTCCCCCTGAACATATTTCGTCATCTTGCTTTTAATACGGCCTCCAGCTCACGGGCTTGCTTTTCATCGATTTTCCCTTTGGCCAGGGCAATGGGAATGGTCTGCAGGCCGAGTTCTTTATAGGGAAAAAGCAAGGCCGGAGCCTTTTCGCGAAGAGTCTTCAGGTGTTTGGTGACTGTACCGGTATCGCCTCGGGCGATAGGCCCGGTAAGGCATTGCGGAATTCCGATGGTTTCAATGTTGTGGAGGGTGCCTTTGATTAAGGGGAGGAGGGCTGTGGTGGCCTGGTCGGTGGGGACGGAGAATGTTTGCCAGAGATCCGTGGCCATTTTGACCAGCGTCACCAGGTAGTTGCAGGCGAACACGGCGGCGGCGTGGTAGGCTACCTTATCGCCGGCTCTCAGCCTTATCCAGTGTCCGTCAAGAGCCGTAGCCATGTCCTTGAGCGTGGTTAGAAGCGGCTCCTCGGCCTCTATACCGAATGTAGAGCCGGGGATATTCTCGATCGCCTGCTCGACGCCGGCGAAGGTCTGGAGTGGATGAAAACAGCCCACCATAGCGCCGGATTTTCTGGCCGGCTCCAGGATATCGGTAGAATCGGCTCCGCTGCAGTGAACGACGCTTTGCCCGTCGCGCCAGCGCACCTGAGAAACCACCGTGGCAATGGTATTATCGGGGGTGGTGATAAAGACTATCTCGGCAGCATCGGCTACTTCCTGGTTGCTATCCAGTATAAGGAAGTTACTGACTACCCCGGTCGCATTCCCGGCAGAAGTCTGACTCCGACGGGACGCACCTGCAAACCGGTAACCCTTGCTGTTTAAAAGTACAGCCAGGGCGGTACCCACGGTTCCGGCTCCGATAAAACCTACTTTGAGCATTATCCCTCTTAAACAAAAACCCCCTCAGATATACTGAGAGGGCATCGACGGTCTCGATTTTCTTTTTGCCGTCTCGGTCGTATCCGATCCAAGCGACTTCTTTTGTTAAGATTAAACACTCTAAGCTCACCGCCATATCGGTCGATGGCTTCTAGGTAAATTCTAGTATAAATTACTTCGTCCTGTCAATAGCGTAGCGCTACAATGACATCAAAAATTGTTTTATTTATAATACAGGTGTTATAATTTCGTCATAGTCTTTGATGAAAAGAGGCCCGAAATAGAGATAATACCGGCCATAGACTTACGCAACGGCAGGTGCGTGCGCCTGTACCAGGGCAACTACAACCGGGAAACGGTCTTCTCCGACGACCCTCTCGATGTGGCCCTGAAATGGCAGTCCATGGGAGCGCCCCGATTGCACATCGTCGACCTTGACGGCGCGGCCTCCGGTGAAATCCGCAACCTGGAAATAATCAGGGATATCGCCAGAGCAATGCTGATACCGGTGCAGCTTGGCGGCGGCATCCGTGATATTGAAACGGTTGAGGCAATGCTGAAAGCGGGCATAGACCGCGTGATTCTGGGCACGGCCGCCGTGGAAGACCCTCGTCTGGTCACCGATGCCTGCCACCGCTTCCGCGACTCGGTAATCGTCGGTATTGATGCCCGCGAAGACTACGTAGCTACGCGAGGCTGGGTAAATAACACGGAACAGACAGCCTTAGACATGGCCAGGTCTATGGTGCAGGTTGGCGTCAGGCGTTTTATCTATACCGATATCAGCCGCGACGGCACCCTGACGGAACCAAATTTCTCGGCGATTGCCGAGATGATAGATGCCGTAGGGCTGCCGGTTATTGCCGCCGGTGGTATCGCATCGGTGAACCACCTTAAAATGCTTAAAAAACTCGGCGCCGAAGGCGCCATCGTAGGTAAAGCATTATATACCGGCAACATCAACCTGAAACAGGCGCTGAGTGAAATCGGCCAGATGTAATGGCGCACAAATCAGTCCGGAAAGGTTAATACTGGTGGGTAATCTTAAATTTAACGAAAAAGCACTTATCCCGGCCATCGTCCAGGATGCCGATACCGGAGAGGTACTGATGCTGGGCTATATGAACGAGGAGTCCATCCGCCGGACTCTGGAAAGCAACGAGGTCTGGTTTTACAGTCGAAGTCGGCAGGAACTCTGGCACAAGGGCGAAACCTCGGGGAATAAACTCATGTTACGCGAGCTGTGGCGGGACTGCGATAGCGATACGATTCTCGTCAAGGCACATCCCACCGGCCCCGTCTGTCACACCGGCAACCGGACCTGCTTCTTCACTGAGTTAACCGAGGCAGATTTATAGGGTTTTTAAGAGGGGATTTTTACTTACCTCACCCCCTTTATCCCCCTCTCCTTACGAGGCAAGATGAAGGAGAGGGGGAAATATTTTCAAGATGGGCTGGCGCTCCTCTTTGAACACCCCCGCTTTCGGGGCAGTTAAGAAAAAGGGGAGCTTGAGGGGGTACAAGCCCCCTCATCCTTTTCCTCCCCTTCCCCTTGCTAAGGGGAAGGAAATAAAGGGGATAGGGTTCAATAAATACCACAAGGGCGGCAGAACGGGAAAAGATGACATAGAAAGGTGGCGTGGGGAACAGCCTGTAAATAGTCTTTAAGAGGCAGTCTGCGCCGCTTCCTCCACCCGGTCTAACTCTATCGCTTTGTTCATGGCCGCTATGGCCACTTCCAGCTGTCTATCATCGGGCTCGCCGGTGGTCAGTGCCTGCAGGAACAGCCCCGGGGCCAGGACAATCTTCATGAACCAGTTATGGGTATGCCTGGCGCCAAAATAGATTACCTCGTAGCCGAGCCCCATGATAACCGGGATAAGGACGATACGTGCCCCTATCATCAGCCACAGGTTTTGGCGTCCCACGAAAGAGAAGACAACTATGGCGATTATCAGCACCAGAAACAAAAAACTGGTACCGCAGCGCACGTGGGCCGTGCTGTAAGACTTTATGGCCTCCACCTCCATCGGCACGCCTGCCTCGTAGGCATTGACCGTCTTGTGTTCGGCGCCGTGATAGGTGAAGACACGCTTGATATCGGGCAGGAGCGATATTACCTTGAGATAAGCGATGAAAATGGCGAGGCGTATCACGCCTTCGACGATATGAAATAACAACGAGTTCGGTATGTAATTGCCCGCTAGCCTGGTGAGAAAAAGCGGGGCGATAAAGAACAGGAGAACCACCAGGACTACCGCCGAGGCAATCATGCCCCATATTGCCTTCGTGGGAATCTCTTCCTCCTCTTCTTCCATGGCAATATTAGCCGAAAAGAGCAGGCTCTTGATGCCGAGTACCATGGCCTCAATCAGAACAACGACGCCGCGCAGCATGGGCGTCCGCCTCATCCAGCCTGTAGAGAGCGGTGATAACGGCTTGACGTCAACGGTTATCTCACTGTTGGTACGGCGGACGGCGGTCACTACCGAGCTACGCCCGCGTATCATTACCCCTTCGATAACCGCCTGGCCGCCATAGTTGTACTTCTTTTTATCTGCCATCCTGCCTAAACAAAAAGGAGCGGAATAAATTAACCGCTCCTGCCTTTCGGGAATGTTGCCATTTAACCTTCAAGCTTGTAGCGCTTCTTAAACCGCTCCACGCGCCCGGTCGTATCCAGCATACGCCGTTCGCCGGTGAAGAACGGGTGGCAATTGCTGCACACCTCGACTTTAAGCTGCTTCCGGGTAGAGCTCGTGGTGAACCTGTGACCGCAGGAACAGACTACCTCGGCATCGGTATAATACTGGGGGTGAATCTTTTCTTTCATATCACTCAGCTAATGTAACGCTGACCTTTCTCCGATTGTTGCTGGTCGGCTCGAATTTCACGATGCCGTTGATAAGGGCATAGATGGTATGGTCTCTACCAATGCCCACGTTATTTCCGGGGTGAATGCGCGTGCCCCTCTGGCGTACCAGAATGGTCCCCGCATTAACCACCTGCCCGGCAAACCTCTTGACACCGAGTCGCTGGCCCTGGCTGTCCCGGCCGTTGCGACTGGTGCCGCCTCCCTTTTTATGCGCCATCTGCTGTCTCCTCTTTCTTCTTGCGCCGTGTTGCTCTCTTCTTCACCGGTTTGGGGGCTTCCACTCCCGGAGGGAGTATTTTATCAATGCTGAGACTGGTGAAAAGCTGGCGGTGTCCGTTCTTACGGCGATAGCGTACTTTCGACTTGTATTTGAAAACGATTATCTTGTCGCCCCGGCCGTTTTGCTTTACCTTCGCCAGCACCCTGGCGCCGTCGATGACCGGTTTGCCGACCGTGACATTATCACCGTCGACAATGAGCAGCACCCTGTCCAGCTCTAAAGCATCGCCCTCGTCCGCTGCCAGACGGTCGACCTTTACGGTCTGGCCTTCGGCTACCTTATACTGTTTGCCACCTGTTTCAATAATAGCGTAAATTTTCTGCCTCCAAAGAATATATTCTACCAGTTTTATAGCTGAGAGTCAAGTGGAACATAGAGGGTGTTTAGCAATGGTTTGGTGTCATTCCAGCGGAAGCTGGAATCCAGTATCCCCACTATGTCATTCTGAGCGAAGAGAAGAATCCAGTCGGGGGGATATGGGGTTTGGATTCTCGGGTCAAGCCCGAGAATGACATTATTAAACAATCTCATATATCTTATTTTTCAATCCCACCGACTAAGATTTATCCACCTCTTTAACCTCGACTTGCTCCAGTACAGTGCTCCTGGGATAAAAATTATACCGTTCGTAAAATGCAAATGCTTCTTCGTTACCGACAATGACTTCCACTTTTTTCCTGGTAACCGGAAAGCCTTTCATCCAATCTAAAGTTCTTTTCACTAAATTATCGCCCACACCGGAATGTCGATAGCCGTCCTCAACATAAATTGAGTCTATCTCACCCTGCCTTTTTGCGGTTACAGTGCTTATGCAGTACCCCACCAGCTCACCAGTATCCGCATCCCTGGCAAGGTCGATGCGGATAGCGCCTTCTCTGGACTTATCCAGCAGTTCCTTCTTCCTCTGGTCGAAGGTCATCCTGGGATAATGCCCGGAAAAATAACGGGAGCACAGTTTATGGTGTTCGTTCAGCTTCTGCCACAAGGGGCCTACTAAATCCAGGCCCTGTCCGTCCGTTTCCGTATATTCTATTTTCGCCACGCCACTTCTCCTGTCATTGCGAGCCCTCACGCTACGCTCAGGATAAACTCCGCGAAGCAATCCGTTTCTCCGGAATAGCGGATTGCTTCGGGCTCTCGCCTGCCAAAGAACCTGTCCGCCGCTCCTCCGGAGCTTTGGAAGGCGGACTTGTTCGGCGAGCAGGTCGCCCTCGCAATGACAAACTAATCTATTAACCGGCCTTATAACCGCGCCTGCAGTTTCCGCCACTCCACCAGCACTCTGGCCTTGAGCTCATCGAGAGTGCAATCGGTATCAATAACAACATCGGCCTGCCCGATGCGCTCCTCGCTGGGCATCTGGGAATTGATGCGCGACCTCGATTCTTCTGCGGAATAGCCGGCCCTTTCAGTAAGTCGCTGTATTATCTTCGTCTCGGGGGCAACGGTCACCCAGAGCTCGTCGACCTGCGAAGCCCGGCCTGCCTCAAGTATCGCCGCCGCCTCAAGCACGACCACCTGGGTTCCCTGCCGGCGGTATTCCTCTATTTTA
>DATLAD010000026.1:0-9092 GCA_035527575.1 Dehalococcoidales bacterium | reverse complement strand
AGAGGTAGCTTCGCACTCACGTCTTTGACATCCCCCGCCCGGAGACATATAATGAGTCTAGCTTTATTTATTATAGAGGACTGAGAATTTGGCAAAGCGAGACAAACTGGAATCTGTAAGCGACAATTCAGCATCAAACATAGAGAGAATCCTTCAGCGCATCGACATGCTGGACCAGCGCCTGGACAATGTCGACTCCATAGTATCAGCGGTCGCCGAAAGGGTAATGCGGCAGCCGATTACCCTCAACATCACCTGCTCCAAGTGCGGCCAGAAGATAGAAATAGCGATTATAGGCACCGAGAAGCCAACCCGATAGAAACTTTATGTAAACCATGCCGTATTCAATCGGCCCGACATTCCCCGGCCGTCTATCCCCTTCTTTTCAAGCAAATGACTTCCACAACCAAGGAAAACGACAGTGCCCCAGCTTATTATAATCATAATCTATTTCATGGCTATGCTTGCCATCGGGGTTGTCAGCCGTAAAAAGGCGAGGCAGGCAGATGATTTCTTCGTAGCCGGTAGAAAAGGCTCCTCGTTATTTATCGTGGGTTCCCTGCTGGCTACCATCATCGGCGGGTCGGCCACGGTAGGCATGGCCGGGCTGGGCTTTCAGCGGGGCCTGACCGGGGCCTGGTGGCTGCTGGTTGGCAGCGTCGGCCTGATATTCCTGGGTTTGTTCTTCGCTAAAAAAGTCAGGAAATTCGCTCTCTACACGCTGCCCGAGCTGATAGAAAAGCAGTACGACCGGCGCATGGCCTTCGCCTCCTCGGTGCTTATCGTTATAGCCTGGACAGGCGTGATTGCCGCCCAGATTATCGCCGCCGGCAAGATAATGGGCATCCTGGAAATGGGCAGTCCGACCCTCTGGATGGTGATTTTTTCCTTCGTCTTTATTGCCTACACGGTACTGGGCGGCCAGTATTCCGTCCTCCGCACCGACTTTTTTCAGGCGGTGATAATCTTCGGGGGGATTTTTGCCGGCCTGGGGCTGCTGCTTTCACGACTGGGGGGATGGGACGGACTGCAAAGCTCGCTGTCACCGGGGATGTTCGCTTTTCCCGTCAGCTCACAGTTCGGCGGTGGCGACCTTATTTCCATGCTGCTGGTGGTCGGGTTGACCTATGTCGTCGGGCCGGACATGTACTCAAGAATATTCTGCGCCAGGGATGATACCACGGCGCGGGCGTCAATATTCTGGACGGCTCTGCTCATCATACCGATAGCCTTTGCGATTACGCTGCTCGGCATGGGGGCCGCCGCCCTGTTCCCCGAAATCAAGGCGGAGCAAGCGCTGCCCATGGTAATAACGGAGGTATTTTCGCCGGTCCTCGGCGGCATCGTCCTGGCGGCGCTGCTCTGCGCCGTGATGTCCTCGGCGGATACTACCTTACTGAGCGCCAGCACCATCCTGGCAGTGGATATCATCGGGGGACTGCGTTCATCGCCCGACCGGGAAAATGTCCTGCCGCGTTCCCGCTGGCTGATAGTGCTGCTGGGCATCGTCTCGCTGGTCGTGGCGTTATTGCTCAATGGAATAATCAGCGCCCTGCTTTTCGCCTATACGGTCTACACCTGCGGGGTAATCCTGCCGGTGATGGCCGGGTTTTTCAAGAGCCGGCTTAAGGTAACGGCAGCGGGGGCGCTGGCGGCGCTCATCGGCGGCGGGGCCCTGGGCATTGTCAGCAAGCTGGTACCGGTAAAGTATCTCGACCTCGGAGCGCTGGCATTGAGCGCGGTGCTCCTGTTCCTGGTCAGCTTTATCGATAACCGGATAAGAAGCAGGGCATCGGGCGGCTAGACGTCATGCTTATGGCTATTTCTGAATTCTGGCCCCGGAATACCGGCGGGTAAACTGGCTGAAGGCAATTGTGCAAACAAGCATAAGAGCCGCCGTGAAGTAAAAGGCAAATTCAATACCCATCAAATCGGTTGCCAGACCGGCCAGAATCGGCCCGATAGACATGCCTACACCCATGCCCATATTGAACATGGCCATAGACATACCCATACCGAATTTCCTGCCTTCTTCAATGACAAGGGCCGAGGCGGACGGTAAAGCCGTAGCGTCACCAATAATAGCGATGGCGAGAAAAACCATTAACGTCCAGAAGCCTGCTGAAAGGGGAATCAGCAGCATCGAGAGTAATATACCAAGGCTCCCAATAATCACAATCAGTCTTTTATTATACCTGTCGGCAAGTCGGCCGCTCAGTATCTGTATCAACCCGGCTCCCAGGACGAGGACGGATAATATGGTACCGATAAGAGACGGACTCAGACCGATAGTCAGACCGGCAAAGACAGGTATAAAAGTCTGGACGATACCCCGGTGGGCTGCGTCACCAATCTGAAAACTAAAGAGTCCCCTGGATAAATCGCTGGATGCCATATCCTTAAAAGAAGACCCCGGAGCAGCCTCTTTTTTCCTGTGGACAGCTTCCGGCAGGAAGAGGGCAACACCCAGAAACGCCAGCACATTTAGGCCGCCCATAACGTAGAAAGCGGAATCCATCCCAAAATAATCAGTCAAAATTCCACCCATGAGGGGACCACAGCCCCAGCCCACTAAAAACGTGGCGTTAAAGAGTCCCATCCACTTCCCTTCTTCACCCTCCGGGGCAATATCGCCGATATAGGCCTGGGCGATGGGTTGAACAAGGCCTGCGGCCACACCCTGTAACAGCCGTATTACGAACAGGCTTGCCACGTTATCCGCGAGGACATAGGCAAAAGAGGTCAGGGCGAAAATGAACAGGCCGACGGATATAACCAGCTTGCGACCGCGGCGGTCCGACAATTTACCGACAAAAGGCAGGATAACCGTGCGGGAAATTGCATAACCGGCAAAGATAACGCCTACCCAGACACCGGTGGCGCCCAGATTCTTGGCATAAATGGGCAGCAGCGGCGCGATAATGCCGAGACCAATCATAGAGGAGAAAATGGACAGCCCCAGAATAGGAAAGACTTTATTTATCGTAAGGGACACAAATTAGTCTAGCAGTTCAGGATGATGCCTGTAAAATATCCATATATTACCTGCCCAGCCACCCCTGCCCTTTCAGCAGGCCGCGCACGTAAGCCGCCTGGCCGACATGCTGGAAACAATCGTCGATGTTGCCGATGATGCGCATATGCACCGGCGCTGTTATGCCGGGGTGTGTCGAGAGGGGGCATTCCCGGTCGAGTTCAACTTCCGACAGTTCTTTTAGATATTTCACCGAATGCTCCATGACGGCGTGGTGGTAGTCCAGCAGAGTCCTGATATCAGGCACCCTGAATTTACCCGCCTCCTCGAAGCTATGGCCCCACCCCGTCTCGTTGAGGTCGGGCCGGCGATGGAACTTAGCATGCCATCCGTCTTTAATCCAGAGCTGCTCTCCCCACATCACATCCCCCAACGTCCGGTCCAGGCTGCGTGTGGTATGCCATAGAAGCCAGCCGATGGTATTGGCGTCCGGTGCGGGTCTTTCATGCAGGTCGTCCAGGGTAAGGCCGTCAAGCACGTTTTCAAATTCACGCGATAACCGTAAGTAGGAATCTACGAGCAACTGCTGCCACTTCATAACTGCCCCCCTATGTCGATAATGGTCATATCATACAGCCTTTTCATTGGAACCATCAATTGCGTTCGTAGCTAAACGCTGATATAATAAGTCTTGTGAACACCGAAAATAAGCTGGAAACCATGCGCCATTCGGCCTCCCATGTCATGGCCGAGGCTGTCCTTTCGATATTCCCGGACGCCAAATTCGGCATCGGCCCGGCAATCGAGGACGGCTTCTATTACGATTTCGATCTGCCGCGCTCGCTGACCCCCGACGACCTGCCCGTTATCGAAAAGAAAATGGGCGAAATAATTAAAGCTAACCTCCCCTTTACCCACCGGGAGCTTGGCAAAGAAGAGGCTAAAAAGCTGTTCGCCTCCCAGCCCTACAAGCTGGAGCTAATCGAGGAAATCGCCGACGATAAGGTGGGCATTTATGAGCAGGGTAATTTCGTGGACTTATGCCGGGGGCCACATATAAATTCAACCGGAGAGATAAAGGTCTTCAAGTTGACCAACATCGCCGGGGCTTACTGGCGGGGTAATGAGCATAACCCCATGCTGCAGCGGATATACGGCATCGCCTTCAACAGCCGGAAAGAGCTTGAAGAATACTTAACATTACAGGAAGAGATAAAGAAAAGAGACCATCGAAAAATAGGTAAGGACTTAGACCTTTTTGTATTTTCGGATCTAGTTGGGAAAGGACTGCCTCTCTTCACTGAAAAGGGGTCGATAATAAGAAGAGAACTGGAACGTTTCGTGGTCGATGAGGAACTGAAAAGAGGATATAAACACATTTATACCCCTGACCTGGCAAATGTAGAACTATATAAAACCTCTGGTCATTATCCTTACTATAAAGACACAATGTATCCCGTCATGAAGGTAGATGAGGAAGAGCTAATCCTGAGACCCATGACTTGCCCGCATCATTTCCAATATTATGCCAGCAGACCGAGGTCTTATAGAGAGCTACCGTTCAGAATCGCGGAACTGGCCAAACAGTTCCGATATGAAAAATCGGGGGAACTCCTGGGATTATTGAGAGTCCGTATGTTTTGCCTGGCTGATTCTCACATTGTTTGTCAAAAAGACCAAGCTTTAGATGAATTAAACCAGGTTTTGGATTTAATAGAATACATAGCTTTGGTTATAGGATATAAACCCGGCGAAAATTATCGCTACAGGTTATCTCTGGGTGACAGGAAAGATACCAAGAAATATTATCAGGATGATGAAGCCTGGGATTATGCAGAAAATGTTTTGCGGGATGTCTTAAAACAAAGGAAGGCTAATTACTTTGAAGCCGAAAAAGAAGCCGCTTTTTATGGTCCCAAGATTGATATTCAGATGAAAAATGTTGCCGGTAAGGAAGATACGGCTTTTACAGTCCAATATGATTTTGTGATGCCAAAACGCTTTAAACTTAGCTATATCGATAGAGACGGGAAAGAAAAGGAGCCGATTGTTATCCATCGGTCTTCAATTGGCGCCATAGAAAGGACCATGGCTTTACTCATCGAGCATTATGCCGGCGCCTTTCCCACCTGGCTGTCACCGGTCCAGGTCAAGATAATACCCGTGGCCGACCGCCACCTCGACCATATCCGCAAGCTGGAGGGCGAGTTTAAAAGCCGGGGAGTGCGGGTGGAGGTGGATGACCGCTCCGAAAGGATGAACCTGAAAATCAGGCAGGCGCAGCTGGAGAAGATACCTTACATGGTTATCATCGGTGATAAAGAGGTGGCCGATAATTCCGTTTCCGTCCGGCGCCGCAGCGGCGAGCAGTTGCCCAACCAGGCCCTGGCCTGTTTCCTGGAAACCCTGACCGCAGAAATCTCCAGTAAGTTGTAAAATTGAAGGTGATGCTATTTTTGCAGGTTCGGGGAGTTGATTTCCACTATAAAAATATGGTATAGTTCTTGTTCGTAGGATACCTGTGCTCGAAGGAGGATAGAAAGGACATAATTAAGCAACTTCGTGTCAACGAGCGAATAATCGCCAGAGAGGTTCGCCTGGTTGGGGAGAAGGGGGAGCAGCTCGGAGTTATGCCCTTGGTTCAAGCACGGGAAGTGGCGAAAAAGCAGAGTCTGGACCTCGTCGAAGTAGCGCCTACATCGGTGCCGCCTGTCTGTCGGCTTCTTGACTACGGGAAGTTCAAGTACGAGCAGCAGAAGAAAGAGCAGCAGGCCAGGAAAACCCAGAAGGTCTCGCTACTCAGAGAGATCCGCCTGAGACCCAAGATAGGTATTCACGATTTTGAAGCCAAAGCCAGGATAGCCAAGAAACTGCTGGTCGATGGCGATAAAGTTAAGGTAACATTGATGTTCCGGGGACGTGAAATCACGCACCCCGAACTGGGCTGGAAGATCTTACAGCGGATGGCGGAGTCGCTGAGCGACGTCGCCTCTCTGGAGAGACGGCCGATAATGGAGGGGAGACGGATGGACATTATCATGGCCCCGGCCGGCTCCAAGCCCAAAGTAAAAGTAGAAACAAAGGAAACTGAGAATGCCAAAAATCAAGACTCATAAAGGCGCCAAGAGCCGCTTCCACATTACGGGCAGCGGGAAGATAATGCGTGTCAAGGGACCGAAGAGCCATCTGCGTACCCATAAAGCCAAGCGGGTACGTCGGCAGTTTGACGAGATGATAGAGCTGAGCCCCCATGACCGCAAGCGTATATCCAGGCTTATACCTAACGGGGTCAGATAGACAAGGAGGAACCGTCACTTGCCTAGGGTAAAAAGAGGAGTAACCTCACACCACCGACATAAGAAGATACTGGCCCTGACCAAGGGTCACCGGGGCACCAAGCACCGGCTCATCAAGCGCGCCAAAGAGTCTGTGTTGCACTCGCTAAGCTATGCCTATTTCCACCGGCGCGAGCGCAAAGGCGACATGCGCCGACTCTGGATACTGCGCATTAACGCCGCCTGCCGTGCAAGTGGAATCAGCTACAGCCAGTTCATAGACGGATTGAAGAAGTCAGGCATCGAAATGAACCGGAAGATGCTAGCCGATATGGCCGTCAGGGAGCCAGAAAGCTTTAGCAGCCTGCTCACTCTCGTTGGAGGGAAAGGTCAGGACTGAAGCACCCCGATTCCTAAAAAACCTTCTCACCCCATTCCCCTTCCCTTCAACAAAGGAAGGGGATATTTTTAACAGGCGTAAAAATGTTAGAGAAGATTGAAGAAATAAAAGCGGAAGCCCTGAAGCAGTTGCAAGGCATTGACAATGCCAGGGACCTGGAGTCCTGGCGCGTCCATTACCTGGGCAAGAAAAGCCCGCTGACGCAGATTCTGCGCAGCCTGGCGACTCTTTCCATAGACGAGAGAAAGGCCACCGGCGCAGCCGCCAACCATGTGAAAAATCTGCTTGAAGATAGCGCCGTTCAGAAAGGGCAGGCCCTCCGCGACGCCCATCTGACCTCGGAGGCAGCCAAAGAAATGATAGACATCAGCCTGCCGGGCCGTCCTTACCCGGCCGGGCACCTGCACCCGATTACCCAGACCATCGATGAAATGTGCGAAATATTCACTTCCATGGGTTTCCAGGTAATCGAAGGACCGGACGTGGAGTGGGACTACTACAATTTCGAGGCATTGAACATACCCGCCGAGCACCCCGCCCGCGATTCAATGTCGACGTTCTGGATTGACACGGCTAAAGGTGAAAAACAGCCTTTGCTGCGCACCCACACCACGGCGGTCACCGCCCGGACGCTGGAGAAAATGGAACCGCCGATAAGGGCTGTCGAACCGGGCAGGCTCTTCCGGTACGAGGCCAGCGACGCCACCCACATCCCCATGTTCTACCAGATTGACGGCATCGCCGTCGATAAAGGCATCACCATGGCCGACCTCAAGGGGACGCTTTACGAGTTCTCGCGGCGTTTCTTCGGCGAGGATAGAAAAGTGCGCTTCCGCGTGGACTATTTCCCCTTTGTCGAGCCCGGCGTGGAAATGGCCATCGAATGCATCGTCTGCAAGGGCAGCGGCTGCCGTCTCTGCAGCAACTCCGGCTGGATAGAGATACTGGGGGCGGGCATGACCCATCCCGACGTATTGCGGCGCGCCGGCATCGACCCCGAAGCATATACCAGCTTCGCCTTCGGTATCGGTGTGGAGAGACCGCACATGCTGCGTTACGGCGTCGACGATATAAGACAGTATTTTACCAGCGACCTCAGATTTTTAAGGCAATTTTAGGAGAGAATATAAGAGTTGTTCAACAGACGCCAGACGTCATTGCGAGCGAAGCAAAGCAATCCGCATGACCGTGTTTGAGATTGCCACGTCGTCCCGATAAGTCGTGACTCCTCGCAATGACAATGACAATATTATTAAATTATTTAAACAACTCAGAAGAATAAGATGACAGTACCGTTAAACTGGCTTAAAGACTACGTGGACGTTACCCTGCCTCCGGCCGAACTGGCCGAGAAGCTGACGCTGGCCGGTTTCGAAGTGGCCGAGATAATAACTACCGGCGGCAGTTGGGACAACGTCGTCATCGGGCGGATAACGGCGGTCAATCCCCACCCCAACGCCGACCGGCTTCACCTGGCCACGGTGGATTTGGGCACGGAGCAGCAGACCGTGGTCTGCGGCGCCCCCAACCTGAATGCCGGCGATAAGATTGCCTTTGCCCGCGTCGGCGCCCGCTTGATAAATCCTTATAACGGTGAAGTCGAGGAACTGAAACCGGCCAAGATTCGCGGCGTCGTTTCCAGCGGCATGATTTGCTCGGAGAAGGAACTCGGTATCTCGGACAGCCACGAAGGCATCATGGTCTTATCGGCGGAGGCTGAGATTGGCAAGCCACTCGCCGACTATATGGGCAATACCGTCTTAGACATCGATATCACCGCCAACCGCCCCGACTGCCTTTCGGTGGTCGGAATCGCCCACGAAGTAGCCGCCCTGAGCGGGCAGGAGATGCACATTCCCGAAATCAGCTACAAGGAAACCGAAGAGCCGATAGATAAACAAATTACGATAGAGATAGCCGACCCCGACCTGTGCCCCAGGTATTGCGCCAGCCTCATTACCGGCGTTAAAATCGCCGAGTCCCCCGCCTGGCTCCAGGAGCGGCTTACCGCCTGCGGCCAGCGCCCCATCAACAATATCGTCGATATCACCAACTACGTCATGCTGGAGTACGGGCAGCCCCTGCACTCGTTCGACTATGATAGACTCAGGCAGAAGAAAATAATCGTCCGCCGGGCCGCCGAAGGCGAAGACTTCTTTACGCTTGACGAAGTGGAACGCAAGCTTACCGGCGACATGCTGACCATCGCCGACGGCCAGGGCACCGTCGCCATCGCGGGAGTCATGGGCGGGCTTAACAGCGAGGTTACCGAAAGCACCACGTCTATCCTGCTGGAAGCCGCCAGCTTCAAAGCGGCCAGCATTCACTACACCAGCCACCACCTCGGCCTGACGAGCGAAGCCTCGATGCGGTTCGAGCGCGGCATCAGCGCCGGTCTGACCGTACCCGCCCTGAAGCATGCCACGCAGCTGATTGCGGAACT
>DATLAD010000025.1:0-6722 GCA_035527575.1 Dehalococcoidales bacterium | reverse complement strand
CTCGACAGGTATTTCGTTGCCGGGGCGGTATACGACCCTGAGGAAGACGAATGTCTGGAGGGAGCCGCGGTCACGCTTACTGATGCTAAGGGGAAGAAGGCAGGGACGTTAAAGACGGACAACTTTGGTGACTTCTGGTTCGAGAGGCAGGAGCCGGGGAAATACTCGTTATTGGTAGAGAAGGCCGGATATCTGCCCCGTAAGATAGAAAATATTGATGCCAGCAAAGACGTGAACGTGGGAGATATTCCGTTATATAAGGGATAATCATAAGCTGCTCGGACACACGTCTCCTGTCCTGTAAGCAAGCGGCATGGGTCACTGGTACGTGCATTATAAACTTAATGCACGGCAGGTGTTACTGTCTTTGTTCATGTTAATTATGGATTGATAATACATATTCGTGCCATAATTATTTCAGAAAACCGGACTGGATATAGAGGTGGCAGATGGCACAAAAAAAGAATCCTCAAAAAACAGTAAAAACATACATTAAAAGCACCGATTTATCCTCCGGGAGCAAGCATTCGCATCTGGCATTTATCGATGTTAAAGATGGGAAAATAGTCAGGACAAGGCCGTTCCGCTACGACTGGAAGTATAAGCCCGAGGAATTTAACGCCTGGAAGATAGAGGCGCGCGGCCAGACCTTCAACGTGCCTGTGAAGTCGCTGATAGCCCCCTTCGGCCTGGGCTATAAAAAGCGCGTGTATTCCCCCAACAGGATTATGTACCCGCTCAAGAGGGTCGACTGGGACCCCAACGGAGAGAGGAACCCGCAGAACCGGGGCAAGAGCGGCTACGTCAGAATTTCGTGGGACGAGGCCGCGGAAATAGTGGCCTCCGAGATAAAGAGGATACATAAAAAATACGGGCCGTACGCCATACTCGGCCAGGCGGACGGACACGGCGAAACAAAAGCGGTGCACGCCACCCACGGCTGCGGCTGCCGGCTCCTCGAGCTTATGGGAGGGTTTACTTTCCAGGTCAGGAACCCGGATAGCTGGGAGGGGTGGTACTGGGGAGCCAAGCATGTCTGGGGCTGCGAGCCCGTCGGCCTGCAATGGCCTTATAATACCAATATTATCCCGGACATCGCGAAGCATACCGAGCTCATACTCTGCTGGGGGTGCGACCCCGAGACCACGCCGTGGGGGTTCGCCGCGGGACAAATCGCCAGTCGGTGGTTCTACTGGTTTACCGAGCTGGGAATAAAGCAGATATACGTCTGCCCGGACCTGAACTACGGCGCCGCCGTTCACGCCGATAAATGGATTCCCATCCTGCCCAATACGGATGCCGCCCTGCACCTCGCCATAGCTTATCTCTGGATTACCCAGGGGATCTATGATAAAGAGTATATAGCGACACATGCGGTGGGGTTCGATAAATTCGAGGAATACGTCCTGGGCAAGGAAGACGGCATTCCCAAGACCCCCAGGTGGGCGGCGGGGATAACCGGGGTCCCGTCCCGTATCATCAAAGCCCTGGCTAAAGAATGGGCATCTAAGGTAACATCGACGGCGCACGGTCTCGGAGGACCCTATATCAGGGGGCCCTACTCTCACGAACCGGCCCGGCTCGAAGTCCTGCTGCTGGCGATGCAGGGACTCGGCAAACCGGGAGTTCACATGCACGCCGTCCTTGAAGGCGCCTTCTTTTCTTCGGCAGTACTGAAGCGCCGCTGCTTTAAACACCGGCCCTGGGGTATTATCGAGCCGGACATATCGGGGGCGGTCCGCGGTTACGATAACTTCGCGCCCATGCCGAAACAGGTCATTCCCAAGTGCCTGGTCCACGAGGCTATTCTCAAGGGGAAGTTCACCATCTACGGCAGCGGCTACCAGATATTGCCGACCGAAGACCAGTTCAAGAAATACGTATATCCCGTCCCGGGCTGCTCGAAAGTGCACATGATTTGGACCGATGCCCCCTGCCTGACGACCTGCTGGAACGACGGTAATGCCCACGTGCAGGCTTACCGCCACCCATCGATTGAATTCATGGTAGCCCAGCACCCCTGGATGGAGAACGACTGCCTTTTCGCCGATATTATCCTGCCGTCCAATACCAAGTACGAGACGGAAGATATCGGGGAGGGCACCACCGGCGACCAGTTTGAAAGCATTTTCCTCGAAAACAAGTGCATCGAGCCTATCGGGGAGTCCAGGAGCGAGTACGAGATAGTCTGCCTGATAGCCGAGAAGCTGGGCATGCTGGAGGAATACACCCAGGGCAAGTCAGTCCAGGAATGGATAAAATACGGCTTCGACGGGTCGGGCGTTCCCCAGGCGGGCCTTTGCACCTGGGAAGAATTTAAAGAGAAGCAGTACTATGTCGTCCCGACCGACCCCGACTGGGAGAAATACCCGGCCGGTATGTACGAATTTTATAAAGACCCGGAGGAACATCCCTTAATGACACCGACCGGCAAGCTGGAGTTCGAATCCACCGCCTTAAAGAAACACTTCCCCGACGATGAGGAGAGGCCGCCTGTCCCCCACTGGATACCCTACGGCGAGTCGCACCAGGAAAGCCTGCAGCTTCCCAGGGCCGGGAAATACCCCCTGCTGTGCCAGTCCAACCACCCCAGGTGGAGGGTGCATGCCAACCTCGATGATGTTACCTGGTTCAAGGAAATCCCCACCTGTAAGGTCAGGGGGTCGGACGGCTACCTTTATGAGCCTGTCTGGATGCACCCGTCGGAGGCCGAAAAGAGGGGCATAAAACATGGGGACGTGGTCAAGATATTCAATGAGAGGGGCGGCGTCCTCGCCGGCGCCTATGTCACGGAAAGAGTCACGCCCGGCGTCGCCTACATCGACCACGGCGCGCGGTACGACCCCATCGTCCCCGGCGAGCTCGACCGGGGCGGCGCCATCAATACCATTACGCCATACAACTGGTCGTCGAGGAATGCCGCCGGGATGGTAGTCAGCGGTTTCCTTGTGGAGGTCGAGCGGGTCAACCTGGATGAACTGAGAAAGCAATACCCCGAAGCATTCAACCGACCCTACGATTGGGCCTCCGGCCTGCGATTCGATAGGGTGTTAGCACAGGGGTAATGAATAACGATTAATAAATCATATCTGCCGGGTCGTCATTCCCGCGAAAGCGGGAATCCAGACATTCCTGGATTCCCAATTAAGTTGGGAATGACAGAATATGGAGATTGAGCTTTGTCGGAAGAGATTCTAACCCAGTGCACTGTCGGTGGTGCTGTTTTTGTTCATGTCAGGGACGGGGTGATAACCCGCATCCGCCCCATTGTCTTTGATGAGACCGACCCCCCGACGTGGACAATCGAAGCGAGAGGGAGAAAGTTTTCGCCGTTCCGGAAGGTTGCCCTGAACCCCTACGTCGTCCCCGAAAGAAGCCGCGTTTATTCCGAGAAAAGAATTAAATATCCCTGCAAGAGGGTAGACTTCGACCCGAAGGGCGCCAGAAACCCCCAGAACCGGGGTAAATCAGGCTACGAGCGGATAAGCTGGGACGAAGCCCTGGATACCGTCGCCGGTGAGATGAAAAGGATAAGGGCGACCTACGGACCCGCCGCCATCACCGGCAGCACTTCCTCACATCATAACTGGGGCCTGCTGTTCTACAAGATGGGGCCCTTCGGCAGGTTCTTTCAACAGCTCGGTTATACAACCCTGTTCGATAACTGCGATAGCTGGGAAGGGTGGCTGTGGGGGGCGGTGCATGCCTGGGGCTATCACTGGAAACTGGGTGTCAGTGATAACGTCGATATGCTCCAGGACGCCCTGAAAAATACCGAGATGGTCGTCTTCTGGGCGAACGACCCCAACGCCACCGCCGGCAACTACTGCGGCCAGGAATCGGTTATCTGGCGCATGTGGTTGAGAGATCTGGGCATAAAAATGGTGTTCATCGACCCCTGGTGCAACTACACGGCAGCTACCCTCGGCGACAAGTGGATAGCCCCCCGCCCCGGCACCGACGCCGCCATGGCCGAGGCTATCGCCTATGTGTGGATAAAAGAAGGTACTTACGATAAATGGTTCGTAGAAAACCGCACCCTGGGCTTCGATGAGTTTAAAAAGCAGGTCCTGGGAGAGAAAGACGGCACTCCCCGGACGCCGGGATGGGCGGCGGAGATAACCGGCGTCCCCGCGCGCGATATTACGGCGCTCGCCAGGGAATGGGCTTCAAAACCCACCATGTTGGGCTGCGGCGCCATGTACGGCGTCGGCGGGGCGTGCCGGCAGGCATACTCCACCGAGTGGACCAGGCTCATGGTGTTTCTCATCGCCATGCAGGGACTGGGCAAGCCCGGGGTTAACGTATGGGGCGGCGCCAGCATGGGGCCGCCGGTCGACTTTTCCTTCCAGTTCCCGGGGTACTCGTCCGCCGGGTGGGATACGTTCGGGCTGGTGGCCGAGAAACCGGCCGTCAACAAAGTCACCCAGCGGAACTACCGATTGCTTCTCCCGGAGTCCGTCATGAACCCGCCGGTCAGTTGGCTCGGCGAAGGCTTCTGCGGGGAGTCGATTGAGCAGCAGTTTAAACCGTACACCTGCCCTGAGCAGGGTCCCAACGGCTCCGATATCAAGATGTTCTACCGTCACGGTGGTTCGTATATATCGACGATGACGGACACGAACAGGTTTGTACGTATGTACCAGAGCCCCAACCTTGAGTTCGTGGTTAACCAGGACTGCTGGTGGCAGAGCGAAACGCCCTTCGCCGATATTATCTTACCGGCCTGCACGAACTTCGAGCGCAGCGACATCTCCGAGTGGGCCGCTCCCGGCGGTTACGGTGCCGGCGCTGTCGGGCATAACCATAGAATCGTCGTTTACCAGAAAAAATGCATCGAGCCGTTATGGGAATCCCGGTCTGATTACGATATATATACCGCCCTCGCCGAAAGGCTGGGCTTCAGGGAAGAGTACACGGAAGGTAACTCGGAGGAGGACTGGATTAAGAAAATATACGATATTTCCTCGATGCCGAAGTATATGTCGTACCAGGATTTCAAGAAGAAAGGGTATTACGTCGTTCCTCCCCCCGGCAAGGACTACCAGCCCACCGTGTCAAATCGATGGTACTACGAGGGACGCCCCTGCGATATACCCGACCCCACCAATCCCAGGTTCGGGAAAAAGGGGCTGGGCACCTACAGCGGCAAAATAGAGTTCGTCTCGCAGAGCTTGCAGCAGCATTTCCCCGACGACGAAGAGAGGCCGCCGCTGGCCAGGTACATACCGAGCTGGGAGGGATACGACTCGGAGCTGGCGAAGAAATACCCGCTGCAGCTTATATCGTCACATCTGCGGTTTTCTTTCCACACTCACCATGAAAATAAGTCCCCCTGGCTGGATGAAATCCCGGGAAATCGCGTTATCAAGGACGGGTATGCCTGGTGGCCGATTCGCCTGCATCCGTCGGACGCCGGACCCCGCGGCATCCGCCACGGAGACATCGTTAAAATGTATAACGACCGCGGCGCGGTGCTGGGTATCGCCCAGGTCACCGAGCGACTTCGACCCGGGGTGGTTCACTCGTTTCAGTCGTCAGCCAAATACGACCCTCTGGAGCCGGGCAAACCCGGCAGCATCGATAAGGGCGGCTGCGTCAACCTGCTGACGCCGGCCAGGATGATATCCAAGAACGTTCCGGGAATGGCCAGTAACTCCTGCCTTGTTGAGATAGCCCGGTGGGAAGGACAAACCTAAATGGCCAGATACGGCATGGTAATCGATATCGCCAGATGCAGCGGGTGCTATAACTGCTTTCTGGCCTGCAAGGACGAGCACTGCGGGCAGGATTATCCCGGTTATGCGGCGGCTCAGCCGATGACCGGGCAGTTCTGGATGAATATAATCGAGAAAGAACGGGGGCAGTACCCGAAAGTTAAGCTCGCCGATATCCCTGTACCGTGTATGCACTGCGAGGATGCGCCGTGCGTAAAGTCGGCAAAGGGCGGGGCTGTTTACTCTCGACCCGATGGCATTGTCATCATCGACCCCGCAAAGGCTGAAGGACAGAAACAGATAGTATCGTCGTGCCCCTATGGCGTTATTTACTGGAATGGGGAGAAAAATCTCCCCCAGAAGTGCACCCTCTGCGCCCATCTCCTCGATGCAGGCTGGAAGGAGCCCCGCTGCGTCGAAATGTGTCCCACCGGCGCCCTTGCCTTCGGCGACCTCGACGACCCCGCCAGCGAGGTATCCCGGCTCATCGCTTCGGGTGCTGCGGAGTCGCTGCATCCCGAGTACGGACTTAAAGAAAAAGTGGTCTATATCGGTCTGCCCAAAAAGTTCGTGGCCGGCACGGTGGTGCTCGGGGATACGGATGAATGCGCCAAAGACGCCACGGTTACCCTGACCGGCAGCGGCAGGAACATGACGGTAACGACCGATACCTTCGGTGACTTCGAGTTCGAAGGCCTGGCCGATGATACGGATTATATCGTAATAATCAAGGCCAAGGGCTATAAGCCGAAGGAAATACCGGTAAAAACCACGTCCGATGTCTACCTGGGCGTTATTAAGCTGTAGCTGTTTGACAAGAACTGAGACAGAAATATATCATTGTAACGCTAAATCCTAACGTCGGGCCTCAGGGCTGCGATTTGATAGAGTAATAGCTGGAGGTGAACAGGAAAAATGAAAGCACTGGTCATTGACATCAACAAGTGCAACGGGTGTTACAACTGCCAGATAGCCTGCAAGGACGAGCATGTAGGGAACGACTGG
>DATLAD010000024.1:0-11917 GCA_035527575.1 Dehalococcoidales bacterium | reverse complement strand
TTGTAGTCGGCTGTCCCGCAGCAGGAAGAATCGATTACAGCCTGGCTGACGATATAGAGGACTTCCCGGCCGTTGTATGCCAGCCTTACTTCTTTCTGAGGGGTATAGTACCCGGCCGGCGCTTCGATATCACGGTTCAATTCGAGGTGAGTATATCTGGACATAATAATCGCTCCGACGCTAGGGATAAACCGCCAGCGATTCGAGTCCCATCGTCTCCGGCAGACCGAGCATGATGTTCATATCCTGGACGGCTTGCCCCGCCGCCCCTTTTACCAGGTTGTCGATGGCGCTGATAGCGATGAGCCGGTTGGTGCGGTGGTCGATGGCGGGGTGGATGTAACAGTAGTTGCTCCCCCAGGTATGCTTGGTATGCGGCGAGGCTGCTACTACCTTCACAAAGGGTTCATTTTTATAGAAATCGATGTAGAGGTTAAGCAGTTCTTCCTCTCCCTTTTTTCCGGCGGCTATCTTGCCCTTCACCAGCGACGCGTAAGCGGTCGTCAGTATCCCCCGCGTCATGGGCGTCAGGTGTGGGATAAACGTAATCGAAGGTAAAGACCCGGGGTTGAGCAGCTTCAATTCCTGCGTGATTTCGGGCAGGTGGCGGTGTCCGCCCAGAGCGTAGGCGGTGGTATCTTCATTAGCTTCGGCGTAGTGGGTCGTCAGGCTGAGGCTGCGGCCGGCCCCGGAAATGCCGGACTTGCTATCGATGATGATATCGGGTTTAATCAGGCCTTTCTTCACGGCGGGCGCCAGGGCCAGTATCGCCCCGGTGGGGTAGCAGCCCGGGGCAGCCACCAGTTTCGCCGTTTTCACCTTTTTTCGATACAGTTCAGGCAGGCCGAAGACCGCCTGTCCCAGCAGGTGCGGGGCAGGGTGGGTGAAGCCGTACCATTGCGGATAATCAGCAGCGTTTCTGAGTCGGAAGTCGGCGCTGAGGTCCACTACTTTCAGGCCCTTTTCGATAAGCGGTATCAGCTCCTGGGCGCTCTCCTTGTGCGGCATCGCCGAGAAAACCAGGTCGACTTCCCCCAGTTTGGCTTCGATGGTCAGCCCTGCGTTCTTCAGGTGGGGAAAGATATCGCCCAGCACCTGCCCGGCGGCACTGCGCCCCGTGACTGAGGTAAGCTGCACTCCCGGGTGTTGACATAATATCCGCGCCAGCTCGACTCCGGCATAGCCGGTAACGTTGATGATGCCCACTCTGGTCTTAGCCATTTCCCGAGTCCTCTTTTATGTTATGCCGACTAAGAGTATAGCATAAGCCTGGCCTGATTCATACCGATAGTAAGGGATACGAATGTCTGCCTTCCTGCCCCCGAGCGTATTCCAAGCGTAAAGAATTGATTTTTTGTGTATAATAAATTCGTGTTTGTTCGTGCGAGCCTCTTGACATGAGCGTAACAATAGTTTATTGTTAATATCAAATAGCTTTGAAGGAAGGAGGAAATTCATGCAAGCATATTGTGTTAAATGCCGCGCCAAGAAAGAGATGAAAGATCCTAAAGCCATTACCATGAAAAATGGCAAACCGGCGACGCAGGGTGTATGCCCGACCTGCGGCACCAAGATGTTCAGAATCGGCAAGAAATAAAAGCCGGTATTAAAAAAGGGATTTATAGATAGATAGGCTGGATATTTACTTTTCAGGAATATCCAGCCTTTTTTATTTGCGTATGACAGGGGAGTTATTTACGCCCGGCGGCGCCGGTAACGTACTTCTTGACCAGGTCTCTGGTTTTACCAACGTTGAGTTTATGGAAGATCAGGGAGAAACGGTCTTCCAGTTCCTTCATTATCTCGCGGTGGTTCGGTTCCGGGAGGTGCCAAAGTTCTTTCTTAAAATCGCCGAGGGCCTTCTTGCGTGTCTTGTAAAAGAATTGTTCCTCTGTTTCTTCGGGCGTTCTCTCGTCTTTGTACTGAGCGTCGAGATGTTTGCGTATCGCCGCCAGCAGGTCCGCGGGGAAGTGGAGACTGTCGTATAGAATGTTCTGGAACCCGGTAGCCAGATGAACCTCCACCGTATTGACCTTCGGGAACATGTCGAAGGCTTCGTCGGGCAGGGTGGAGGCTCCGTGCTGTACTGCCCCGCCCATGCCGTATTCCTCCCGTGCTACTTTGGAAAGCTCTTTTAAGGTATTGAAATCGATGCTGACCTGGGCAATCGAGCCGTCGGGTAAGACAACGCCGCCGTGCGATGTCCCGGTCTGTACGCTGATTTTAGAGATTCCTTTCATACCTTTATCCAGCCGGCGGAGATAGCCGTCCATAAAGGCCTTGAGGTCTTCCATGGTGCTGTTGCCCTTACCAATTTCCCCGATTTCACCACCTACGGAGACGGTGACGCCTTCCGGCTCGATGCCGCGGATAAACCGGGTCATCTCCGCCGTGGTTTCCGAGTTCCTGGCCTGCTGTTCTTTAAGTCCGGATTTGCTCATATCAACAATGGTGGAGGCGTCGATATCGATGTTGTAGAAACCGGCATTGATGGACTCACGTATCAGTTCCTTAATATCGTTCAGTTCGCCTTCCGGATTTTCCCGGTACATTTTCCGCCTGACCTGAAAGTGGTCTCCCTGGATAAAGACCGGTCCCCGGAACCCCTCCCTGATGGCAGCGGCCAGGATGCAGGCGGTGTATTCGCCCGGACTCTGCATGGTATAGCCCATTTCGGAACGGGCTAACTCGAAGCTGAAAGCGCCCACGCCGTCTTTCAAGGCCGCCCTGAAAACGGCCCGGGCAACATGGTAGGTGATGCCGCGGATATTTATAGAGGGCACGGTTATGCCCTGGTAAAGTCCTTTGCCGGCGGCTTCGTAAAGACCCTGGATGCTGGCGGGGTAAATACCCCGGCTGCGGGCCATCTCCCGGATGACGCGATAGTGTTCTTCCCTCATCTGGGGGTCGGCCCCGAAGACGGCCATTTCTATAAGGGTATCGATGTTATTTTTATTTTTAATGTGGCTTGATTCACCCGGCATTTTTCTTCTTTTTCCCATTGTATAAAATAGTGCGGCGTCCATTGTATCTATCGACGTCGTACTCGGTGGCGACATCGACCAGTTTTAGCTTACCGTATATATTTTCCAGCGGACAGAAGGAAATTTTACCGTTGTGGACGCAGACCATGTTGCCGTACTTCTTCCTTACTACCAGGTCGACGGCAGCGATGCCGAAATACCTTCCCATCCTGCGGTCGTAGGCGCAGGGGGCGCCGCCGCGTTGCAGGTGACTGAGGTTTACGCTGCGTGTCTCCAGCTTGGTGCCTTTTTCGATTTCGCGAGCTATGAATTCGCCGATGCCGCCGAGGGCTTTATGGCCGAAGCTGTCGACCCCTTCCTTTTTGACTACCTCGGTGCCGCCTTTCGGCTTGGCTCCCTCGGCCACCACGATGATTTCATACCTTGTCCCGGACCTTCTCCCTTCCGAAACGAGTTCGTTCACCTTGTCTATAGAGAAGTCACATTCCGGGATGAGAATGATATAGGCCCCGCAGGCTTCCCCGCCTTCCAGCGCCAGCCAGCCGGCGGTACGGCCCATCGTTTCCACCACGAATATCCTTTTGTGGGAGCCGGCTGTGGTCCTCAAACGGTCGACCTCTTCGACGATGACGTTCAGGGCTGTTTCGTATCCGAGGGAGTAGTCGGTTTCGGGGAGGTCTTTATCAATCGTTTTGGGAATGCCGATGGTGTTCACGCCTGCCCTGAACATCCGGGTGGCAATGGCCAGGGTGCCGTCGCCGCCGATAGCGATGATGGCTTCCAGCCCGAGTCTCTCGATGTTCTCTATTACCAGTTTGGAGCACTCGTTTTTGGGGTCGTAGGGGCTAAAACGCGAGGTGCCCAGCATTGTCCCGCCATACCTGTCCCAGGTCCGGACGGCATCCGGGTTCAAGGGTATGATATGTCCGGCGGTGTCCCAGGTGGACGGGTCGACGTTGGCCAGCCCTTTCCACCCGTCCCGGATACCCATGACTTCGTAGCGGACGCCCCTCTCCCATTCGAGGCGCTCGTCCATGGCTGTTTTGACCACCCATTTCAGGGCGGGATTCAGTCCGGCGCAGTCGCCCCCACCGGTCAGCACACCTATTCTGCTCTTTTTCATACTATCTTTACTATTTAGTATATCACGCTGTCAAAGATAGTGGTATAAGACGCTGGTTTTTTATCTATTTTCTCCGCTTGCTCATCTTGAACCACGGGTGGAAGCTGATGATACTGTCGCTGGGCATGGGTCGGCGCCCGTCACCTTTCATGGCCATGTCCATTGCCATGAGATAATCGGCAATACGGTCCGGCAGGAGGAAGTGCTCGCCGACGTATTCTTTAGCTCTCTGACCGAATGCTTCGGCGGCTTTCCGGTTTTTCAGCAGATTTATCACCCGGCCTGCCGTTTTCTGGGGCGTCTCGTAAAAGTAGCCGGTGTCGCCGTCCCTGATTTGCAGGGGAATAGCCCCCACGTTAGATGCAATCACCGGCTTGGCCTTCCAGAGCGCCTCGGTAATGACCAGTCCAAACCCCTCCCGGGTCGATGGCTGCATGATAACGCTGGCCGAACGCTGCAGCGCGTTGACTTCCTTCCAGTTTTCCAGGCGGTTTTCAAGCGATAGGTGGAGTATATGGACGTCCTCATCATTTTTAGTGTCTTCGTATATTTTAGCTAGAATCCGGGCGCCTTCGGGGTCGTCGGATGCCATGCCGCCGGCCAGGATAAGCTGGCATTTCTGCTCTTTTCTTACATGGCGGAAGGTGGCAATCGTCCTGTCCAGCCCCTTCCACGGGTCGAACCTGCCTATCTGGGCGACGATGGGGACTCGATTGTCTATCTCGTATTTAACCAGCACCTGGTCAATCTCTGACTGGCTGAGCTCGCGGTTTTTCTCGGAGAGGGGGTCGATAAAGGGAGGTATGATGAAGTTGGGCAGAGGCCAGCGCGTCACGACATAATGGGCGGCCGAAAATATAGCGGCGTCAAACGACTCTATCCAGTTGGTCATGAAGTCCCACAGGCCGGGGTTTGCGTCCATGGGCGTCTCTTCGATATCGATGTGGCATCTCCAGAGCCAGGTCTCGCCCGACTTCTTGAGGTGGCGTGCCAGGCCGAGGGGCTGCGGGTCGTTGACCATGATAATATCGGAAGAGTTACCGGTGATTTCGCTGCGGGCGCAATCGGTGATGGTGCAGTAATAAGCCCTTTCCATTTCCTGCGAGAATGTCCCCTTCATGCCCTGCAACAGGTTATGCAGGCCCTTGGTGCATTCGAAGAAATCATCGTTGCCGCTGATAACCTTCCACTCCGTATCGACCCCGAGGTTGTTCAGGAAGGGCACGGAACTGTAAAGCATTTCGGCCACGCCGCCGCCCTGAGCCGTGGCATTTAATTCCAGCACCCTTCGTCCTTTAAGTCGCTCGGCGGCTCGCTGCACTCTTTCGGTTCTCTCCTCCCCGATGATGTGCGCGTAGGCTTTCAGAGGTGGGGCCGTAAAAGGGCAGAAGTTCAGCTGCTTGCTGTAAATCACTCCGTGTGCCGGCGGCTTGACTGGCTCGGTGGCCGGCGTACCCCTGGATTTCCTCGTTTTCTTTACTTCGCTATTTCCTTTTTCGTTCATATTTTGTACTTTAACGGCTACAGCCATTGGTTCGTCTCCTTTTTACAATGGTGTATTTGGTCGGGGCACTCGTGCTGCGTATTATCCGGACTACAGTATCTCCAGAATAAAACTGATAATGCCATGATAGGGGAGTTGGCATGTACGGACAAGGGGGTTCACACTTATAATGACTCAGGGATAGCTAGCAAAAGAATCGGATGGAGGCGCGTTCTTATCCGGGAATAGGAAATTGATGCTTAAATATAGTACAATCTACATATAAAATCTAAAAGGGGGAAATACTAAATGATTGTCGACGTATTCTGTCACCACATATCAAAGCCGGTCGGAAAGATAATAGACAAGGGCAAGTATTATGGCGAGGGAAAGCAGATGCCATATCCCGTCCAGAACGCGGATGCCGGGGTACGCCTGGGGCTCATGGACAAGTACGGCATCGACGTGCAGGCCATCAGCCAGACAACGCCCGTCCTGCTCGGATTTAACGCCGGGGACGCCGCCGAGATATGCCGTCTATCTAACGATGATAATTATACGCTCTGCAAGGCCTACCCCGACCGCTTTGTGAATATCTGCATAGTTTCCCTGCTGGACATGAAAAGCGCCATGAACGAGCTCCAGCGCTGCATCGATGAGCTCGATTGCCGCGGCGTCACCATTCCCTCCAACGTCGAGGGGAAGGGACTCGATTCTCCCGAGTTCTTTCCGTTCTATGAGAAAATGGAGAAACATGATTTACCCATCCTTATCCACCCCACCCACTGGGAGTCTTACCCGCTGGTTGACCAGGAAAAAGGTTACCGGCTGATGCAGATGCTTGGCTGGCCTTTTGACAGCAGCCAGGCGGTGTGGAGGATTATTATGGGGGGGGTGCTCGACCGTTACCCGGGATTAAAGATTGTGATGCATCATATGGGTGCCATGTTTCCCTATTTGGCGCGGCGGGTCGAGGGTAACTTTAACAGGAACCGGAAAGCCAAACTGGGGCATGAGCTCTCTCATTACTGGAAGAACATCTACGGTGATACCGCCACGGATGGGACGGTAGCCTCCTATCCCTGCGGTTACGCATTTTTCGGGCCTGACCGCCTGATGTATGGCTCGGACTATCCCTTCTGTGGCGAAGAGGGTGAGGATGTCATCAGGGAGAACCTGGCCGGCATCAGGACTCTGGATATCCCGGCCCGGGAAATAGAGAAGATACTCGGAGGCAATGCTAAAAAATTATTGAAAATAAATTAAATATTTTTTACAGGATGGTGGCGATTGACGTTAGGGGTCGGCTGGACTTATCCCTGAAAAGGGAGTACAATTTAAGAAATGATGAAGGACTAGGCAATGGCTGAACTACGTCAGGCGGTAACGTCCTGTTTAAGGAACCGAAAACAAGAGCACTGGACTCGGCAGAGTCGGTGCTCTTTGAGTTAAGGAGGTAACGATGATTATGCAGTCAAGTCTGATTGGTAAAATCGAAAAAGCCAAGCGCTATGCGCAGGAAACAGACCGGGTTACCTTCTGCGAACTGGCGGTTAAGTTCCGCGGTGAGAATAACGATTACGATACCGGTTTTAAAGACGGAAAGTGGCACTGCACGTGCAGTTTCTTTTCCAAGTGGGGTCTCTGCAGTCATACCATGGCCATGGAGAAAATCCTGGCCAACATGCTGCCTCCGGAAGCCCGCACGACACAATATGAAGTTTCCAGCCTTTCAACAGAGGGTTAACCTTAGTATAGGCGAAACCTGTCTTACCGGTAGCAGCCTGCCTGTTTCAGGTCTATTACGGAAAAACCCGCCCCGGGGAAAGAATGAATTTTCTCGAAAAGCTGTCAAAGGCCAGTAAAAAGAACCGCAGCTTATTATGCGTCGGGCTTGACCCCGACCCGGCGTTGATGCCGGAAGAGGTCGGCGTTTTTGAGTTCAATAAAGCGATTATCGATGCCACCGCCGATTTGGTATGCGCCTACAAGCCGAACATCGCCTTCTACGAGGCTCTGGGCAACGAAGGCCTTGATGCCCTGAAACGCACGAGGGACTATATACCCGGTGATATCCCGGTGATAGTCGATGCCAAGCGCGGCGATATCGGCAATACCGCCAGAGCCTATGCCCGCAGCCTTTTCGATTACTTTAACTTCGATGCCACTACGGTCAGCCCTTACCTTGGCTTCGACTCTCTGGAGCCTTTTATACAATATCGGGATTGCGGCGTCCTGGTTCTCTGCCGCACTTCCAACGCCGGCGCCGTCGATTTCCAGTCGCTCTCGTTTGAAACGGACGGTGGTCGTAAAATGCTCTTTGAAATCGTTGCCGAGAAGGTCAACGAGTGGAACACCCGCGGCAACCTGGGGTTGGTGGTGGGGGCTACCTATCCCGAGGAGTTGAAGCTGATGCGGCAGAGGTATCCGGATATGCCGCTCCTGATACCGGGGGTCGGCACGCAGGGTGGAGAACTGTCCAAGGTAGTGCGTTACGGAGTGGATGCCGGGCGGCAGAGGACGATTATCAATTCCTCGCGGCAGATACTTTACGCCTCAAAGGGCAAGGACTTCGCGGAAGCTGCCGGGCAGGCTGCCTCGGTATTGCGAGAACAGATTAACAGCCTCTTATAATTCTGTATCTTAAGGATAACCCGGAATGGTCCTGGAGATTAACCTCGGCGACGTGGTCCGACTCAAGAAGGTGCACCCCTGCGGCGGCTACGAGTGGCAGGTGGTGAGGTTGGGCGCCGATATCGGCATAAAATGTCTGAAGTGCGGTCGCCGCGTCCTCCTGGCGAGAAGCGTCTTCGAACGTAGAATTAAGGAGTTTATCTCGCGGGGCGGCTGATAACTTGCTGAATTATGCTCGTCATCTTTACATTAATGGCGAATATTACTACCCGCTGATAGCCGTCTCCTCCGCGGCTGTATAGCTGTTCTCCTTCTTTTGCAGAATGTCGGTGATAGTCTGGCTGAGGCTGTGCGCGCTCAGCGGTTTGATGAGGTACCTGGCGGCGCCCATGCGTAAGGTCTTCTTGCGCTGTGTTGATTCGGCGATGGCCGTAAGCACGACCACGGGTATTTTGGAGAACTCGGGATTACGTTTTATCCCCCGCAGTATTGACCAGCCATCGGGGCCGGGTAAGCGTAAGTCCAGCAGCACCAGGGTGACAGGATTCTCTTTGATTATTTTCATTCCCGTATTGCCGTCACTGGCTTTAAGCACCCTATAGCCTTCGAGTTCCAGCACCCGGGAAATAAAGTGCAGGATGTCGGCCTCATCTTCAATAATCAGTACCGTCGTTGCGCCGTGTTTCTTAACCATAACTCAATTATATCCAGCCAACCTGTTTTAATAATACTATTGTGCGCACGTAGTGTCATGTATGTAGCCATATGGCATATTTCTGGTCGTGATACTATGATAAATCTGGCAACAAAGAGTCCATATATGCCATATAGCGATGTGAGGGTGGTCGATTCTTCTGGCTTACTTGTCAAGCCGAGGCGAGCAATGATATGCTATGATGAAAAGTAGCGGGGTATCGGGCGGGGGATGGAAATACTTTATTCGATCTGCCAGCGTAGCTCAGTGGTAGAGCAGCGGTTTCGTAAACCGCCGGTCGGGGGTTCGACTCCTCTCGCTGGCTCCATTTATTGAAGCTAAAATCGGCATACTTAAAGGGGATACGCGATATAGAAAATATGAGCGGGATGGATATAAAAAACCTTCTGGCAAATTTGAAATTTACCGTTCAGCTTTGAAAGATACAAGTTAGGTGTAAATAATGGCGATTGGGTATGGAACGAAAGTCCAGGAGGCGGCAGGATCAAACAGAGAGCCAGCCTGACAGAAAGTATTCACCCTGGTGTTGTTAGCGCTCAGCATGGCTGGTGGTTTCCAGAAAAAGAACCGTGGGAATACGGGTTTACAGATTCAAATGTTAATATGCTAAAACACGGGATGTCCTGTGAGCCTCAAACAGGCTCAGAACCATGGCGTTCCTTTCTCTGCAGGATATATAAGGTATAGAGATAGATCCAGGTCACGAAAAATTTATAGTGGAAGAAGGGAAGAACCAATGCTTGAAGCAGGATTTCACTACGAGATAGGGGAGTACAAATGTATAATTTTTAGCGATGGTACGCTTGTGAACCAGGACTCGGAGAACGAGGAGGTATTTGGCTTAAACTGTCTATTTATCAACTCAGGGAACCATAAAATACTCATAGATACTGGATGTGGAGATGGATTTCAATCTACTGCCGGGCGGTTAGCTAAAAACCTGGAGGCAGAAGGAATAAGATGTTCGGATATTGATAAAATCATTTTCACCCATGGTCATATAGATCATGTCGGTGGTAGCTTTGATTCACAGGGAAGCTCCATTTTCCCCAACGCTCGTTATATAACGTCCGAAAGGGAGTGGGAATGTTGGGTAACCCAACCAGAGAGTAGCGAGCTTCAGAGTATGTTTTTTAGTGCCGCTCGAAAGAACCTTTTACCTATCCAAAACCAATTTGACCTGGTAAAGGATGATGCAGAAGTACTACCTGGTATTAAACTCATAGCAGCACCTGGACATACGCCAGGCATCATCATGGTAGATATATCATCAAATGAAAAACGGCTTCTTTGTATCGGAGATATAATCCATTCACAACTTGAGTTCATTCATCCTGAATATCTATCATTGTTCGATGTTACGCCTGCACAAGCACTAAATACGAGGGCTCGAATACTATCTGATGTTGCGAAATCCGGGATTCTTGTTTTTGCTTGTCATTTTCCGTTCCCGGGTCTTGGCTATATAACGCACAATAAAGGTATATTCACCTGGCAGCCTATCTGAACATGTCTTCTTGCGGGTTATTAAGTCATTCCTGATTGCGAAAGAAGATTCGTGTCGAAATCGAATAATTCAAGTATGTATTCAGGTGGAGTTCGCCTTAAGTAAAAAGAAGGGCCTGATTTCTAAAAGGCGGGAATATTTGTAAGATGGAAGGTCAATTGTCTGATATAGTAATTGAGGTAATATCAAATTAAACCGGGTGTATTCTGCCACAGTGCGGGCACGTGATTTTTAGCTCTTTAAACCTGGGTGGCACTCGCAACTTGGCGCCACAGTCACAGGTGATGGTCTTATAGTTATTCAGTCGCCACATCACGTCTGAGGTCTCACGAGCCCGCTGCATCTCGTCTGGTTCCTCTACTTTCGCCTCTGGTTTCGTTGCTGCCAATGGAGCCACCCCGGCAGCAATTTCGGCAGCGGTAGGCATAATCCCCTTACCACCTTGATGAATCTGGCGGTAAGCCCGGTCATAATCACCAAAAGAGTTACCGGCCATGGCGCGGAGGACACGTACCCTCTCCGAGATAGGCGGGTGGGTACTGGATAAATCGCTGGCTTTCAACCCTTTCTTGCGGAAGGGATTGATGATATACATAGGCGCTGTGGCCTGATTAGCCGATTTTAGCTGGCCGGTTGAGGCACCCAGTTTTTCCAGTGCTGAGGCCAGTCCTTCGGGATACCTGGTGTACAGGGCTGAAGATGCGTCAGCCAGGTATTCCCTTTTTCGGGAGATGGCCAGGTAAATAAATTGTGCTACAACAGGAGCCAGTATCATAAAGACGAGGGCTAAGACTAGAATTATTATTTGAGCCTGGCCGCCGCCTCTTGATGAGGAGCTTCTTCTTGACCCGGTCATGCTACCGAAAATTAGAAAACGTGATCCATACCAGGCCAGGATAACAATGGTGCCCAGAAGGACACTGCACATAGCCATGAGCAGCACATCCCGGTTCTTGATGTGAGATATCTCGTGGCCAATGACCCCCTGCAGTTCATCGCGGTTGAGTTTTTGTAGCAATCCCGAGGTAATGGCCACAGCTGCCCGGTTGGGGTCTCGGCCCGTAGCGAAGGCATTGAGTGCCGGGTCATCGATGATATAGATCTCGGGCATCTTCTCCAGTCCGGAGGCAATCTTCAACTCCTCAACCACATTGTACAGGCGCGGGTGGTCATCGCGACTGATTTTCCTGGCCCGGGACATGGTCAGTAGCAGGCTGTCCCCCTGGAAGTAGGCAAATAGACTCATAAGTACCCATATAGCCAGGGCTATGACCAGCCCTCCGGTAGCACTATCGAAGAAGTAGAGGCCTAAGAAATAGCCAAGCAATATCAGTAAAGCCCCCATGCCGATTACCAGTATTACTGACCTTATTTGATTGGACCTAATCTGTTCCCACATAGCTAAGGTGTCTTCTCACTAAGTAAAACTGACCTTCGGTGCCTCTCTCTCGGTGGCTACCGTAACCTCAAA
>DATLAD010000023.1:0-13336 GCA_035527575.1 Dehalococcoidales bacterium | reverse complement strand
TCGGGCAATGCAGGGTGCCGGTGATTATTTCCCCGCCCCCCTCCGCCTCCGCCTCAAGCTCCAGTTTATCCTTGCACACCGGGCAGACTAATATTTCCAGAAGTGAATGTTTCATGATGGCATTATAGCATGATTTATAAGGGGAGTACGCCGCGAGAGGGGCGCCAGCCCCTCTTTTTATTCCTCCCCCTCTCCTGTGAAACCTCGTCAGGAGAGGGGGATTAAGGGGGTGAGGTAGAAATTAATAACCCCCCCTTCGCCTGTTATCTTTTCCCACCCAGGCCGCCCTCGCACCATCTTCGGCTTATCCCGTAGTAGAAATTCCCACCTTGCACCCTGCGCAGCTTTGCGCTAAAATAGGGGCAGCCTAGCCTCAAGGAAAGCCGATGATTAACCACCCGGTACTGGTCTTGAACCAGAGCTACGAACCGCTTACGGTGTGCCGTGCCCGCCGGGCGGTGGTGCTCGTCTATCAGGGCAAGGCGGAAATGCTGGAGGACGGTCTCGGCTATATTCACACCATTAAAGAAACCGTCCCGCTGCCCTCGGTAATACGCCTTTCCCGGTTGATTAAACGGCCCCGCCGCGAAAGAAAAATGACCCGCTACGAAATATTCAATCGGGACCGCTACGCCTGCCAGTACTGCGGAGAGCAGAGCCGGCACCTCACGCTGGATCATGTCGTACCGCGCTATCGCGGCGGCCAGCATACCTGGGAAAACGTCGTCAGCGCCTGTGTCGCCTGTAATCGTAAGAAAGCGGGAAGGACTCCCAGGGAAGCCAACATGAAGCTGATTCGACCTCCTCAACCCCCCACCGGTGGCCCCTTCTTTATCGTCCCCTATCATTACCTGAACAAACGGGACGAGTGGCGGAAGTACCTGTACCAGTAGCTGAAATTCAGTAAAAACATTCTCTCTACCTGGTCAACCGCCGCCGCATGGTTACCAGCGTTATGGAGAAGAACAAGACGATATATATTACCATGACGCCCAGCGCCAGCCAGAGATTCGGCGGAAATTCCCCCTTGAAGAGGGCCCGCGTTATCTCCACCACCGGCCGCAACGGCGTCACCCAGCTGACTTTTTGAAGTATCTCGGGGAAAGCCGCCAGGGGGAAAAAGACGCCGCTCAGGAGAAACAGCGGGTTGATGAACAGCGTGAAGAAATAGTTGAAGCTGTAAATCGAGGGGATAATGGAGGTGTAAAAAAGGGCGATGGCGGCGAACATGATACCCTCCACGAAGGCCAGGGGCAGGATGAGTATCGACCAGGGGGAAACCACGAGCTGGAAAGCGGCAGCCACCGCCAGGACGATGCCGGCGGTCATCATGGCACGGGTGGCCCCCCAGAAGATTTCGCCCGCGGTGATGTCTTCTACGTTCAACGGCGTGGCCAGGATGGCGTCATAGGTGTACTGGTGCGCCATGCGGAGAAAGGCCGCGTAGCTGCATTCGTTGCTGGCGCTGAACATGGCGTAGGCGGCTATCATGCCCGGCGCGATGAAGTTGATATACTGTTCGCCGTTGACCAGGCCGATGTACGCCCCCATCCCCACCCCGAAGGCGAGCAGGAGCAGGATGGGTTCGATAAAGGCGGCCGGAGCCTCGGAGTGCCAGAGCCGGAAGAACACGTCCCGGTTGCGCTGCCAGACGCGGAAAAAACGCCAGGAAAACATCCTCATTCGACGAGCGACCTCCCCGTAAGCTTGAAGAAAACGTCCTCCAGGGTGGCAGCCCGGTTCCTTCCCGGCAGACCATCAACCTGCCTGTCCTCGAAATGAAAAACGTACACCACGTCCGCCGCTTCCTCGAAATCGAGTTTCCGGTTCTTCAGCTCGCCGATTAGCCTTTCACGCTCTTCCGGGTTGAACTCAATCTCCCAGATGCGTTCACCGATGTACCGGGAAACAAGCTCCTGCGGGTTGCCGATGACTATCACCCCGCCCTGGTGCATTACCGCCACCCGCTTGCAGAGAAAGGCCGCCTCGTCCATGTTCTGGGTGCACAGCAGCTGGGTCACGCCGCGCGCTTTCAGTTCCTTCAACTTCCGCCAGACCATGTGCTTAGCCTGTGGGTCAAGCCCTATCGTCGGCTCATCCAGAATCATTATCCTGGGATTATTAATCAGTCCCCGGCCTATCAGCAGGCGCCGCTTCATGCCGCCGGACAGCTCATTGATTTTACTGGTCCTTTTCTCCTCCAGGTGCATAGTTTTTAATATTTCCAGGCTGCGCCGTTTCGCCTCTTCCCCGGGTATGGCGAAATACCGGGCGAAAGTACGCAGGTTTTGTATTACGTTCAGGTCTTCGTCGAGGTTGTCAATCTGGGGCACGACCCCCAGGATAGCCTTGATGTCACGGGGGTACTTCTTCAATTCCATGCCATCCACCCAGATGTCTCCCTGAGTCGGCGGCGAGACTGCGGTTATCATCCGGATAAGGGTCGTCTTGCCGGCGCCGTTCGGACCCAGCAGGCCGAAACACTCGCCCTCCTCTATCTCCAGGCTGACGTTGTCCACGGCAATAAGGTCTTTGAATTTCTTGGTTAGATTGATAGTCCTGATAATGGCCATAGCAGTCGGATTGTCGCAGATTTTCCTCACTATAATACCAGTTATAATATTTTCCCACAACGAACGCAAGGCGTATTTTGACCTTCCTTTACAGACAGGGGTTCTTTGACTACAATGTTACTGGTATTTTATAGGAGGGAACCGTCGCCATGATTAAAGCCGTCTTTTTTGATTTTTACCATACGCTGGTGACCTACGAGCCACCCCAGGAAGAACTCGAAGCAGAAGCCCTGAAAGAACTGGGTGTAAGCGTCAGCCCGGAGGTTCTGCGCCGCCCCATCATGGCCGCCGACGAATTCATCTATAACGAGATTGCCCGCCGCCCGTTGAGCAATCGGTCCCAGGAAGAGAAGATGGCGTTGTATATCAAGTACCAGGAAACCGTGCTCAGGGAAGCCGGCATAAAATACGACCAGAAGCTCGTCCTTGGCCTGCTGGGCAAGATGCAGCAGACTAAAATGAACCTGGCCCTCTTCGACGACGTGGCGCCGGCCCTGACCGACCTTAAAAGCCGGGGGATAATCCTGGGCCTTATCTCCAACGTGGAGCAGGATATGACCGAAACCCTGACGAGGCTGGGACTTCCCTCATGGCTGGAAATAGTGGTGACCTCTCAGGATGCTGGCTTCAATAAGCCGCGACCGGAAATATTTCAGGAAGCGCTGCGGCAGGCCGGTGTCCCGCCCTCGGAGGCTATATATATCGGCGACCAGTACCAGGTTGACGTCATCGGCGCCAATGGGGCCGGCATGAAGGGAATACTTATCGACCGCAACGATTATTACCGGGACATCACCGACTGCCTAAAAATAAGCAGCCTCGGCGAAGTGGTCGATTACCTGTGATGGTTGTGATACTCTCCAGTAGATATTTCTCGAAAACACCCGTCAACAGCTCTCCCGGCCTATCGGGCAGTCACGACATTTACCCTGCGAGCATAAAGTTTTATAGTAATGAAGCAGCCCCTGCTGACGCCGGGCCGAGTTGACCAGGTAGCGGTTTATGCCGAGCTGATTTTTCATATGCCTCTCCAGGGTATTTTCGGATAGCACAGGGTAACCACGATAGATTTCTAAGGCCTTCTCGGCCAGCTCCGGGCGCGAATTGGCACGACCCCAGGCTGCGGCAAAGGGCAGGAGCACGTTGACGACGATATCCGCAGACCGTCCCCTGCCCAGGAGGGCCGGAAGGCCCTTCCCACCCGGCAGGCCGAAGTCCAGGTACCCGCCCCAGTAACCATGGGCCGCTACCACCAAGGCTCTCTCCACTTCGCGGCAGTCTGTTTCAATCGCCGTTTCGCCGAGAACACCAATCAGCCCCGCCAGCACCCCCTCTGCCCTGTTGCGAAGCAGGAGATAGCTCATTGCCGCTATGCGGCGGGTGGGTGAGTTGCCCGGCCTGACCTTGAAAAAGTGCCAGGCATCTTCAGACATTGGTGCCGTCTCGCGGCAACCGGCCCAGACACTCTCCAGCCTGTCAACCCACTCGTCGGCCCGGCTATAAGCCTGGTAAGGCCTGTCACGCTGCGAAGGCAGCAGCCCCGCCATACCCATCAGCAGGGACTGATACCGCACCAGGCATTCGGCATCCTGTACTTCCCCGGAAACCGCCGCTTCCAGCCTGCGAAGCGGCATCCGGCCGGCCAGCTCCACCATCTGGTGCTTGTTCTTGCTGTAGCCCAACGCCCCCATTATCCCCTGATACAGCGACAGGCTCGCTTCCGCCCGGGACAGTTCCGTCTGGAAGTCGGCAACCCTGGATAGAAACCGTTCTTCTCCGGCCGTCTCCAGAATCCCGCACATAAAGCTCGTATCACGGCGGCGAACCGTGTTGCGGCAGGGCATCGGATATACTGCGGAGGGATAAACGGGGTCGATACTCCCGCCGGAGCGGTCCTCGATGAATCTGTGCAGCGCCAGAGTCGGCACCTTCTGTCCGTTCTGGAGAATGACAGCCTTTTCGACATCATGCCAGAAGGCGACGTGCAGAATCACCCGGTTATAGGCGGGGTCCTGGTGGTGCCGGTGCGTCCACCAGCTGCTGGACTTAACGTGAAGCTCGATATCACCCCTCACCAGTCCCCGGCTGGTGGCGATAACCGCATCGCGGTAATCGGCGCCGCGGTCATCATTGAGCCTGCCCGGATAGACTATCCTGACCGGCTCGTCATCTTCAGTTACCAGGTCGGTCCGGCCCGTCAGGCGGTCCCGCCAGATTTTAACGACTCGACTCTCGGGAAAAGTCCCTGGCATAAACACCTCTTGGCTCGCCGGTTTAGCTCATTATCCTGAGGCTAATCGGCATGAAGAAGGTACTGCCGGTACCGGTACAGCGCCGCCAGTGATATTATGGCGTCTTCGTCGCTGGTATAGCTGGGAATGCCGATATCCTGGAAGCCCTGTCGCATCCCCAGGTATATCCTCCGGTCACCCAGCGGGCTGACGGCTAGAATAGGCTTGTGCGGAAAGTCCTTCTTGATATCGGCAAACAGGGTCGGCACGTTTTTACCGGGCACCCAGTCAACGGCGGCCATAATCACCACCACCGTGTCCACGCCGCTATCCTCCAGGACCGCCCTGGTTACCGTGGTATAAGTCGCCTCGAAGCCGTTGGCCTCGACGGCCGTCCAGACATCAACCGGACTCCTTACGCGCCACCAGTCGGGATAGACGGTCTTAATCCTGGCCCTGGTGGCCGGCGACAGTTCGGCAATCCTCAGTCCGTTTACCACACAGGCGTCGACGGCGGTAACACAGCCGGACCCGGCCAGGTTGATGATGGCCACCCGGTTCCCCTGCGGCAGCGGCGCATGAACAAAGGCCCTGGCGACATCCCAGAGTTGTTCGAAACTGCGCACCCGGAGGATTCCCGACTGCCGGAAAGCGGCGTCATAGACCCGGTCTTCCCCGGCGATGGAGCCGGTGTGCGTGGCCGATGCCCGGGCCCCGCCTTCGGTGACGGCTGACTTCAGGACGACTATCGGCTTCTCCCTGACGATGCGGCGGCTCAAACCGAGGAAACGCTGACCGTCTTTGATGTTTTCCAGGTACATGGTGATAATTCTTGTCCGGGGGTCTTCGCCGAAATATTCCAGCATGTCGCTTTCATCGACATCGCACTTGTTGCCCAGGCAGGCTATCTTGCTGATGCCGATTTCGCTGTTAATAAGCGGCAGGAAGACGCCGGTAAACAGGCCGGTCTGGCCGATAAACCCCACTGTGCCCTGCCTGATATCACCCTCGGGCAGAAAGAGCTTGTTCAGCCGCCCGAGGCTGCTATCGAAATGGACACCCGGGTTAATGGTGCCGACGCTGTTCGGCCCCATGATTCTTATGCCGGAATTTTTTGCCATCCTGGCTATCCGCTTTTCCAGTCGGGCGCCCGACCTGTCCATCTCGGCGAAGCCGGCGGATTCGATAATGACCGCCTTAACTCCCCTGGCGATGCACTCTTCGAGCGACTTCAAGACCAGCGAAGGCGGCAGCACGATAAGCGCCAGTTCCGGCGGCCCGGGGGTTTGTTTCAGTTCGGGGTAAGCCGTCAGCCCCAGGATTTGCCTCGCCCGGGGATTTATCGGGTATATTTTCCCGGCATAGCCGAGCCTCAGCAGGTTCTCGATGATGTTATAGCCCCCCTTGCCCGGCGTTCGGGAGGCACCGATAACGGCGACGCTTTCCGGTTCAAAAAACGGCCTCAGACTATCAGCATTACGATGATTACTCATAAAATATCCCCAAAAGGAACGGCGTTTTAATAATATATAGCTACCAGGGCTTATTACTCATGCGTGAGCACTTCAGACCGTATTCGCTAACTGCAGCTATCTTACACGTTAGCGTGTATTTTGTCAAGATTTCTTTTTCGGTGGCCCGGCTTCGTACTTGAACTTTGCCTGTTCGGCAATGATAGACAGAAGTGTCGCCGAGGCACCGCGGGGTCGGTACATCCCCGTTTCCCACTCGCTGATGGTCTGCTGGCGCGTGCCCAGTTTATCCGATAACTCGCGCTGGGTCAGGCCCAGGTGCCGGCGTAATGCCTGAATTCTCTCTCGGTCCCATTTTTTCTGTTCCATTCCCGAACGTCTGCTCATGCCAAGATTTTACACGATGTAGTGTAAATCGTCAAAAACGTCCCTTTGGATGATCATTTTGCGGTTTTACCTCACCCCCTGTGTCCCCCTCCAGCCTTTAAGTTATCTTTTCCCACCCAGGCCGCCCAGTCTCATCTGCGGCTTATCCCGGGAAATCGCACCCCCTTTATCCCCTAAAAAGCCGTCATTCCCGCGAAAGCGGGAATCCAGTCAATCTAGTTTCCCCCCTTTCGTAAAGGGGGACTAAGGAGGATTTTCAAACCATATCAATCACAAAAGGGGAGTGCGAAGCGAGAGGGGGCGTACTCCCCTCTCAAATCAATTTATTTACGTGGCTAGTTTCTTCTCGTTGATTGGAAAGGGGGATTAAGGGGGTGAGGCAAAAAATATAGTAAGGTCCAGACAGAAAAAGATATTATTAAAACTTGCTGCATCAAGTGTGCTTTCTGGAGAATTTGGGCGCTTTTAGTAAGCATTAAGATTGTAAGTTGCTGTAAGTAACTGTAAATGGCTCTATTTCAAGTTGCGATGAGTCCCAATCTGCGGTATCATGTAAATGTTAGCACTCTCGCCCTGAGAGTGCTAATAAAATGTAACGAGATATGAGCTGTTAATAGAGAAAGGAGGAATAGTATGGAAGCTAAACTGCAGCCACTGGCTGACCGTGTCCTGGTTAAACCCATCGAGAAGGAAGAGAAGACGAAGTCCGGGATATACCTGCCGGATACAGCCAAAGAAAAACCCCAGGAGGGAAAGGTCCTGGCCGTTGGACCGGGTAAAATGTCCGATGAAGGCAAGCTGATACCGCTGGGCCTGAAGGTCGGCGATATGGTCATTTACTCCAAATACGGCGGCACGGAAATCAAGGTTGACGATGAAGAGCTGATTATCCTTCGTGAGAGCGATATTCTGGCTAAGAAGTCCAAATAACAAGGGAAGCTAAGGAGGAAGAAAATGGCAAAACAGATAATTTTCGGTGAAGAAGCCAGACATGCCCTGAAAAAGGGAATAGATGCTTTAGCAGATGCGGTGAAAGTCACCCTGGGACCTAAGGGGCACTGCGTGGCGCTGGATAAAAAGTGGGGGGCACCATCGGTAATTGATGACGGGGTCACTATTGCCAAGGACATCGAGCTTCCCGACCCGTTTGAGAATATGGGTGCACAGCTGGTCAAAGAGGCCGCCAGCAAGACCAACGATGCCTGTGGCGATGGTACGACCACCTCGACCATTCTGGCGCATGCCATCGTCACCGGCGGTTTTAAGAACATCGCGGCCGGTGCCGAGTCTATGAGCTTAAAAAGAGGCATCCAGAAGGCTACCGCGGCTATCGTCGAGGAGCTGAAGAAGGCCTCGACTGAGGTCAAGGACAAGGAACAGATTGCCCAGGTCGGCACCATCACCGCCAAGGACCCGGAAATCGGCAAGTTGCTGGCCGAGGTCATGGAGAAGGTTGGCAAGGATGGCGTTATTACTGTTGAGGAGTCCAAGGGCACCCAGTATGAAATAGAGTATGTCGAGGGTATGCAGTTCGACCGCGGTTATGTCAGCGCTTACTTCGTCACCAACGCCGAGCGTATGGAAGCGGTCATCGAAGACCCCTATATCCTGATTACCGATAAGAAAATATCGGCGGTAGCTGATATTCTACCCGCCCTCGAAAAAATACTCCAGGTATCCAAGAATTTACTCATCGTCGCCGAGGATGTCGATGGAGAAGCGCTGGCGACTCTCGTCGTGAACAAGCTGCGCGGCACCATCAATGTCCTGGGCGTTAAAGCCCCGGGCTTCGGCGACCGCCGCAAGGCCATGCTGGAAGATTTGGCCATCCTCACCGGTGGTAAGGTCATCTCCGAGGAAGTGGGCCGGAAACTGGACTCGGTCACCGTGGAAGACCTGGGACGGGCCCGCCGCGTGACTTCCGATAAGGATAACACCACGATTGTCGAAGGCAAAGGCTCCGAAGAGGAAATCAAGGGTAGAATCAAGCAGATAAAAGCCCAGATTGAAGAGACCACCTCCGATTTCGACCGCGAGAAGCTCCAGGAGCGACAGGCCAAGCTCGTAGGCGGCGTGGCCGTTATCAAAGTGGGTGCCTCGACCGAGGTTGAACTCAAGGAAAAGAAGCACCGTGTCGAAGACGCGCTATCGGCGACGAGAGCTGCCGTGGAGGAAGGCATCCTGCCCGGCGGCGGTGTCGGCCTGCTCAATGCTATTCCGGCCCTGGACAAGCTGAAGGTAACCGGCGATGAAGCCACCGGCGTTGACGTCGTCCGTAAGGCAGTCACTGAGCCGCTCCGCTGGATTGCCGATAATGCCGGCAAGGATGGGTCGGTCATCGTCGATACCGTGAAGAAGAGCCCGAAAGGGGTCGGCTATGATGCCGAGGACGATGAGTTCGTTGACATGGTCAAGAAGGGCATCATCGACCCGACCAAGGTGGTCAGGGTCGGGCTTGAGAATGCCGCCAGTATCGCCGTGATGGTACTGGTAACCGAATCTCTGGTCTCTGATATTCCGGAGAAAGAGAAGGCGGCCGGTATGCCCGGCGGCGGCATGGGCGGCATGGACTACGGAATGTAGGCCGATAGCCGGTACTTTCAACTTAGAAATAATAGAAGTAGCCATGGTCTCAGGACTGTGGCTACTTCTTATTGGTGATAAACACCCCCGTCAGTCGATTCTATTTTAAAGCTTCAGCAGGTCTTCCAGGGGCTCGTCCGGGCTGATAGGCCCGACTACCGCCAGGCGGAGTTGTTCACCCACCAGCAGCTCTTCGGCCAGCTTCCTGAGCTCTTCAGATGTAATGGCATCGACGATAGCGATTACCTCATCGACGGTGAGGATTTCCCCGGTGAGAATCTCCTGCCCGCCCATCCAGCCTGACACGCTGCGGCTGTCCTCCATGCGCAGCCAGATGCGGCCCTTAAATAACTCCTTGGCCTTGGACAGCTCCACTTCGGGTATAGTCTCCTTTAATCGGGACAGCTCTTCAAGGATAGCCTTGACGGCTACCGACAGGTTCTTCGTATCCACTCCGGCGGAGACCATCATGGCCCCGGTATCGAGAAAGTGCTCGGCGTAGCTGTGGATACTGTAAGCCAGTCCCAGCTTGTCACGAATCTCCGTGAACAGGCGACTGCTCATGCCCTCGCCGAGGATGACATTAAGCAGGTCGAGCTTGAAGCGCTCGGGGTGGGAAATCGATAGTCCCGGAAGGGCCAGGCACAACTGCGTCTGCTCGGTATCACGTTTTTCAATGAGCACCCGCCGCCCTGTTTCCCCCCGGTAAGGTGTGTAATCGAGGCGGGGCTGCCGTCTGTCCCATCCGGCGACAGCCTGACCGACGGCATCGGCTACTTCCCGTTGCTCGATATCACCGGCGATAGCCAGCACGGCATTACCGGGTTGATACTGACTGGCCAGGTAGTCGAGCATCAAATCCCTGGTGATGGCCACCACCGACTCCTTGCTGCCGGCGATATCACGTCCCAGGGCATGGCCGGGCCACAGCAACTCGTCGATGAGCATGGACACCCGCTGTGACGGGGAGTCCAGGGACATGTTAATCTCTTCAATGATGACCTGGCGTTCCTTCTCAATCTCCAGGGGGTCGAAGGTAGAGTTGACGAGTATATCCACCAGCACATCGAGGGCGCTGGCAAAGTGGGGCTGTGCCACCTTGCACCAGTAGATGGTTAATTCCTTATCCGTGCCGGCATTGAGTATGCCCCCAACCCCCTCAATAACCGTGCAGATTTCCGCGGAGGTAGGACGCTTTTTCGTGCCTTTAAAAAGGACGTGCTCGATATAGTGTGAAATACCGGCCTGCTCATTGGTCTCGTATCTGGAGCCGGCGCCGAT
The DNA here is from genome assembly GCA_035527575.1 of Dehalococcoidales bacterium. Classification (GTDB taxonomy): domain Bacteria; phylum Chloroflexota; class Dehalococcoidia; order Dehalococcoidales; family RBG-16-60-22; genus JAFGPF01. The sequence continues at coordinate 2,809 of DATLAD010000023.1, read as the reverse complement.
GAAAAAGCTGATGGACACCGAGCGGGTATGGGGCATGGCGGCGGTGACCAGGCGAAGTCCGTTATCCAGGGTAACTTTCTGATACAATAATTCAGCCTTCTAAAAATTAAGAGAATAAGCTATTCTACGGTTTCCGCTTTCCGGTGTCAATTCAGGGTGGCTAGTCCAGTTTCCGCAGGCGGGAAGAAAAGGCAATCATTGCAACACTTAACACGGCTAAAGCCATAGCCAGCCCGCCGATAGACCACGCTATCCCCATAGCATCCGCCAGTATTCCGCCAAAGACAACGCCGAGGCTGGACAGGCCGAATCCCAGCATCATAAAGCTCATGACACGTCCCCGATAATTAGGGTCGACGTAATACTGTACCAGGACAAAGCCGATGGCCGTCTGCCCCGTCTGCCCCAACCCTATGAAAACAACCAAAAACAGGGAGAGATACCACTCTGCGGTAAAAGAGAAGGCTATCAGCGCCAGACTTAAAATCAGGCCGCTGAACAGCATCATAATGCCGCGTCTTTTATTGGGAATAGAGGCGAGGACGAATGAGACCGCGATAGCGCCTATCCCGGAGACGGCCATCAGTATTCCCAGACCTGAGGAACCGACCTTCAGTACATCCTCGGTGAACATCGGCAGGAGCATGTTGAAGGGCATACCCAGTATGGAGCAACCGAAGCTGAACAGGAGGATGAGCATGATGGCAATTTCACTGCGCATGTACCGAAACCCCTCGATTACCTCCGTCACGGTACTGCTCCCCTGGCGTACCGCCGGGCGGATACGCGGTATCTTGAACAGGAAGATGACAGAGAATATATACAACGCCGTCATAATATAATACACGGATGCAAAGTCCCAGGCATCGATAATGAATCCCGTGGCCGCCGGGGCGAAAATCCTGAAGACATTCATTCCCATATTGTTCAGGGATATCGCATTCATCAGGTCTTCCGGCTTGACGATTTCCGGTACCATGGAAGCGCGCGACGGCATCATTATGCCCATGATGATGCCCTGCATTACACTCGAAACCATCAGAATCCACCAGGAGCCGGGTATGTCACGACCCAGGTAGTTGAGGCTCAGTGCGAGAGCGACACCGAGGGAAACCACCGCCGAGGCCGCCTGGCTGATAATAAGTATATTTCTCTTCTCCATACGGTCGGCCAGGGCGCCGCCGTAGAGTGACAGGATAAGCATGGGTATCGAACCGGCCAGGGCCATCAGCCCCAGGATAGCCCCCGAGCCGGTAATGCGGTAAATAAGCAGGGTGCGGGTTACCATCTGCATCTGCATGGGGGCCCAGTGGCCTATCAGGGAATAATAGTAGAGGCGATAGACAGGGTTTCTAAAGGAACTGAAAACCCTTCTGCCGTACCCCGCTATGCCTCCCTCGTCCGCCGCCGGCCTCGCCTTTTTCAGTTCCTCGTCGCGGTATTCGTCCAGATTTTTACTCAATTAATTAATCCGACACGTTCCTCATAATCGCTGATGTGGGGACATCATCTAAAAAAGAATGGGACTCTTCGGAGGGCGCTTTCTTAATTTTAACACCGCGGTGCTATTCCAGGCAAGAAGGGACGAGAAACGGAATGAATTTACATTGACTTCATATACGGGCGCTGCTAACATTATGATGAGAGGTAAATATGACAACTAAACAGGATATACCGAGGTTAGTTCTATTCCCGCAAACAGCCGGGGTTAATCATAAGGACCACCTGGTAATCGGCGGGTGCGATTGCGTGGCGCTCGCCGGGGAGTTCGGAACGCCCCTGTATGTCTTTGACGAAGTCGGCCTGCGCAGCCAGTGCGCCGGGTTCAAGGCGGAATTCGGGCAGCGTTACCCGAATACTACAGTCTGCTACTCGGCCAAGGCGTTTACCGCCAGGGCCATGCTGCAGCTTGTTAAAGAGGAAGGGCTGGACCTGGACGTGGTCTCGGGCGGGGAGCTGGGCATCGCCCGCTCGGTGGATTTCCCCATGAAGAGGATTCATTTCCCCGGCAATAACAAGTCGGCGGAAGAGATCGAAACGGCTATTCAATCCGGCATCGGACACATCGTGGTAGACAACCCGCACGAGCTCGACATGTTAATAAAAATCGCCGGTAAGAGGAAGGTCGATATACTGCTGCGGCTTTCGCCGGGCATAGACGCACATACCCACCAGTACAACACCACCGGCACAGTGGACTCCAAGTTCGGCCTTACGCGGCCGACCTGGGACGAGGCAGTCGCCACGGCCCTGGCCGCACCCAATCTGAATGTCGACGGCCTGCACTTTCATATCGGCTCGGGAATCTTTGAGATGGAGCCGTACGAGAAGGCAATTGAAGTCGTGCTTGACTACGCGGCAGCTATTAAGCAGAAACACCACTATGAAATCAGGGTGCTGAGTATCGGCGGGGGTTTCGGCGTCCAGTACACGCTGGAGGCAGCACCGCCCCCTATCTCAGCCTGGGCCGAAGTGATAGCCAGCAAGGTTACCGGTAAGTGCCGCGAGTTGAATCTGTCCTTGCCTAAGCTGTTTATCGAGCCGGGCAGGGCGATAGTCGCCCGTTCCGGGGTGGCACTTTACCGGGTGGGGGTGATTAAGGATATACCGGGCATCCGGCGTTATGTCTGCGTGGACGGCGGCATGGGCGATAATATCCGCCAGCCGATGTACGGCGCCCGGCAGGAAGCGCTGGTGGCTAATAAAGCATCGGCGAAGGAAACCGGTAAGGTCACCATTGCCGGCAGGTACTGCGAGTCGGGCGATATCCTGATTCAAGAAATCAGCCTGCCCGAGCTTAAGGCGGGCG